>JANLUX010000367.1:0-2766 GCA_031363705.1 Bacteroidota bacterium | reverse complement strand
GAAGAAGATCTTAGCAAGGATAATGAACAATAAGAGGATGAAAAATAGATTGTTAAAAATTGCTGTATTGTTGCTATTGTTAAAAACATTTGCAACAGTGGAAAAAGCAAATGCACAAACGGGAACTGTTAAAAATCTCGGTGATGAAGTTATTAATGTGGTTAAAGAATATGAGCCGGTGCTGAATGATGCATTTAAAATATCACTCACTCCTCAGGGTGATACTTCAACAGTAGTTCCCACCAATTTAAATTATAATGTGGAACCTCAGCAAATGATCACCAATTTCAATATCACTCCCATCAAACCTGTGAAGATTAAAGATGAGGTGATAAAAAAATTATATCGTGGTTTTGTTAAAGGCGGTTATGGCAACTATAACACACCATTGATCGAGGCTTCTTACAACAGTCTTCGTTCAAAATCTTTTGATGTGGGAGCACATTTTAAACATCTTTCTTCTACGGGAAAAATTAAAGGATATGGTTATCCCGGTTATAGTATTAACAAACTCAATTTAACCGGAACAAAATTTTTTGACAAGAGTCAGTTGGATGGTGATATTGATTACAGCCGTGATGTGTATCATTTTTATGGTTATCAATCACCGCCTGATATGTTTACAAAAAACGAAACCAAACATTTGTTCAGTGATGTAGCGGGCAGTTTTGTTTTTACTGATAACAATGCAGATAAGGATGCCATTAAATACAGTGCTGGTTTTACTATTTATAACTTCCGTGATAATCGCAGGAGTGATGAGTCAGGCGAAATATTTAAAGGAAGCATTGGAAAAAACATTTATGATGGAAACGCAAAGTTGAATTTTATAGCTGATCTCAATCAGACACACCAGAATTATCTGGATTATAACCGTAACATATTTACCATTGAACCACGTTACCGGTTCAATAAGGATTTATGGATGCTGAATGTGGGTGTTAACGGAAGTTTGGAGAGTAATTCGTCACAATCATTATATCATCTATATCCTCACATAGAAGCAAAGTACCAGGTAATAGACGACCAGTTTTCTTTATTTGCAAAATGGACAGGTGAGTTACGCAGGAATAATTACCGCAGTCTTGCAAAAGAAAATCAATTCATGACTGCGGATACAATTTTATTTAAAAATACAAATGATAAGTTAGATATTTCATTTGGTGCAATCGCCAAGCTCAGTCGTGATGTAAATGCAAATGCTTCTGTCCGTTATAGCCGTTTGGTGAACGATGTGTTTTTCATCAACAGAGATGAATTGCCTGTCCGGTTCGAGACTTACTATGATGATGTGAACCTGATAGCAGTGCACGGACAATTTGATTACAACGAATCTGAAAAAACCATCATCGGATTAAATATTGATTTTAATTCTTACACATCAGACATTTCAAATACCAAGGTATTGTTTAAGCCACTTTACAGAATTGGTTTGACAGGAAAATATATGATTGCTGATAAAATTGAAATCAAACCTGATATTTATTTTAACGGTATCAGTTATGCTTTTGATTATGAAAAAAGCGTTACCACTCCCGTTTATAAAACAATTAAAGGATTTGTTGATCTTAATATTGGTGTAGAATATCACTACACCAAAATACTTACTGTGTTTGCACAGATAAACAATATCGGCATGAGCCGTTATTATTACTGGAATAATTATCCTAATTACAGATTGAATGCAATGGCAGGATTGACTTATTCGTTTTGGTAGAGTGGAGGAAGAGTTAATTTAAAATATCCATTGGAAAAAGTTCATTCAAACAATTCATTACCTGTTCCTTTTAAAACATGTAACTGCATTTTTTTTACAATGTTATCTGCACGCCTGCCATGATGATTTATTTTATTCAGATTTTCTTTTAAGTTGGATGCAATTTGATTTCGCTCAGCATCACTACGTGCCTTCATAAATTCATCAATCATTTCAACACTTAATTCTGAAAAGTTATTTACAAAATTTAAAGGGTTCTGTATTTCGTGTGCAATGCCTGCTGTAAGCCTTCCTAATGAAGCCATTTTTTCACTTTGTAAAAGCTGAACCTGTGTTAATTTTAAATTCTCCAGTGTTGTATTCAGCGTGTTGTTGGTTTCTGTAAGCTTTAAATTTGCTTTTCTCTTATCACCAAATCTTTTATAGAGCAGAAATGCAATCATCACTGTCATCAAAAAACCTCCTATAAAAGCATTTTTTATAATCTTTTCCCGGTGCGCTTCTTCTTCTTTGAGGGCTTTATCTTTTTGTAATAATTGAATTTCATTATTCTTTTTTTCAGTTTCATATTTCATTTGCATGGCTCCCACCTGCCTGCTGCTTTCTACGTCCATTAATTCTTTAATATCCGTATAAAGCTGATGATATTGATAAGCTTTTTTATAATCATTCAGGTGTGAATAGACTTTTGACAATGCGAGATAGCATTCCTTAAGCACTTTTTTTGCATTGATATCATTGGCGGCTTTCATTGTCTTTGTTAACCATAATAGTGCTTTATCAATATCATTCATTGCCAAATATGTTTCTCCAATGCTCTCATAAATTTCAGCAATGTGGGTTTTGTCTCCGGTTTCGTCTGCCAGTTTTGCTGCAATCATTAAATGACTCATTGCTTCTTTATAATTTTTTTCTTGCTTGAAAAGAAAGCCAAGGTTATTATGATAGAGCGCCATATTTTGCTTATCACCCATTTCCTCAAAAATTTTCAAAGCAGCCATTGTATTTTGAAGTGATTCACTATAATAACCCTGAACGCCATAGTACCA
>JANLUX010000357.1:0-1752 GCA_031363705.1 Bacteroidota bacterium | reverse complement strand
CCCGAGATGCGCAGCACGATCGCCGATTCCCCGGCACGGTTCGCGCTCGTACCATCGCGGCATGAGTCCCGCGCGATGGAAACCCCGCGTCACCGTGGCGGCCATCGTGCTGCAGCCGCACGAGGGCGCGCTGCGCCTGCTGCTGGTGGAGGAACACACCCCCGAAGGCCTGCGCCTGAACAACCCGGCCGGCCACCTGGACCCGGCGGAGTCGCCCGAGCAGGCGGTGGTGCGCGAATGCCTGGAAGAAACCGCCTGCGCCTTCACCCCCACCGCGCTGCTGGGGGTGTACCTGTCGCGCTTCGTGCGGCCCGCCAGCGCCGACGCGCCGGCCCAGGACGTGACTTACCTGCGCCTGGCCTACGCCGGCACCGTGGCCCCGCCCGAGCCCGGGCGCGCGCTCGACCAGGGCATCGTGCGCCGGCTGTGGCTGACGCCGGACGAGGTGCGCGCGAGCGCCCACCGGCACCGCAGCCCGCTGCTGCTGCGCTGCCTGGACGACCACCTGGCCGGGGTACGCCACCCGCTGGGCGTGGTCAGTGCCGACGCGTCGCTGTGGGCGCCCCGGCCCCTGGCCTGACCGACGCGCCGGCGTGACCGGCCCCCGGTGGCGACAATCGCAGCCATGAAAGCGCAGCATGTGGTCGTCGGCCTGTCCGGCGGCGTCGATTCGGCCGTCACCGCCTGGCTGCTCAAGCAGCAGGGTCACCGGGTGACCGGCATCTTCATGAAGAACTGGGAAGACGACGACGCAGGCGCCCAGGGCGCCGAGCCGGCCTACTGCTCGGCCAACCAGGATTTCGTCGACGCTGCGGCGGTGGCCGACGTGCTGGGCATCGAGATCGAGTTCGTCAACTTCGCCGCCGAGTACCGCGACCGGGTGTTCGCCGAGTTCCTGCGCGAGTACCAGGCCGGCAGCACGTCGGGGTTGGGCGTGCGGCCGGCCTGGTATTCGCGCAGAAACTCGGCAAACACCCGGTCCTTGTACTCGGCCGCGAAGTTGACGAACTCGATCGCTATGCCCAGCACATCGGCCACCGCGGCCGCGTCGACAAAATCTTCATTGGCCGAGCAATAGGCCGGGTCGGCGCCGGCGGCAGCGCTGTCGTCGTCTTCCCAGTTCTTCATGAAGATGCCGGTCACGCGGTGGCCCTGCTGCTTCAGTAGCCAGGCCGTGACGGCCGAATCCACACCGCCGGACAGGCCGACGACCACATGCGAAGGAGTCATGGCTGCGATTTTCGCCGCCCGCCGCAGGCCATGCTGAGCCGGGGCCGATCAGCCCAGCCGGCGCGGTGCCCACAGCGACGCATCGGCCGTGACCACGCCCAGCGGGAAACGCACGCCGGCCAGGTGGTCTTCAATGCAGCGCAGCAAGACGGGGCTGCGGTGCAGGTGGGCACTGGCGCGCACCTCGTCGGGTGTGAGCCAGACCCGGCGCACGATGCCGGTGTCCAGCGCGCGGTCCAGGTCGGGCTCGCCCACCGTTCCGGCATAGGCAAAGCGCAGGTAGGTCACGTCCTCGGCGGGCCGGTCGGCCGTGGCCGGGCGCTCAAAACGCGCCAGGTACAGCCCGACCAGCGCCTGCGGCACAAAGGCGCACGCGGTTTCTTCCAGGCATTCACGGGCCACGGCCTGCTCGGGCGACTCGCCGGGGTCGAGGTGGCCGGCCGGATTGTTCAGCCGCAGACCCTCGGGGGTGTGTTCCTCGACCAGCAGGTAGCGGCCGTCACGCTCGGCGATCGCGGCCAC
>JANLUX010000233.1:0-4053 GCA_031363705.1 Bacteroidota bacterium | reverse complement strand
AGATACATGTGATTTGTTTTTTAAAGGTGGAATTAATATTAATTAGGAAATCCGAATATCGAAAAAATTAAGATGACAACTTATCAATTAACAAAATTGCTTTTAAATAAATTATTCTTTTTTTATCCAGCCTCTGCATCCTTTGGTTGTTAAGCCCTGTAAAAACTCAATGATTTTTTTACGGTCCTTCTCTCTGTAGAAATGACTTTTCATCAACATCACAAAACGTTTTAGCTCACTGTAAATACATTCCACTTCATCACGCAAAATGGATTCAGCAGTTCGCATTCTGCTCCAATTATGATATTCCTCTGCCTTCTCAATCTCAGGATTGGGAAATGATCTTTCCAACTGTTCCATCCATTGCTGATAATCTTTCTCCAGGTTTTTTAACAGCTTAAGAAGTGCTTCATGTGTAATTTTATTGGTAACGAGCACAGGTGTGGCGCGATTACGGTTAATTTCTTCAATTGGCATTAATAATGTTTTGAAATTATTTCTATAAAAAAGAATACCAACACTAAATCACCATCGATTCATCCAAAATTCAAATTTTTTTCTCATTATTGTTAGGATGAAAAAATGTAACTGTTTTAAAATTGCCACATTGCTGCTATTGCTTCTGTGCAGCATTCAGACTTTTGCTCAATATGAGAGCGAGGATGACCCTAATGATCCTGCAAACTTTAAACGTGAGAGAGGAATTCATGTGGGAGCTTTTATGGGTGGATATATTCCCAATAAATACACTGCAAATAATTATAACGGATATGGCTTTGATCTGCAAGGAAATAAAAATGATTTTGCAAACAGCTGGATGTATCAGAAAATACATAACCAATATGGAGGAGGTTATGGAAGCCAGCCGGATCTGATTGCTACTGCACTTGGTGTAGAAGCCAATCCTAAAGAATGGAATTTTGCTGAAAGCGATATGCCGAATCACATGAAATATCAATTCGGATTTCTGCTGGGGATTAACACGCAATATCTGCTTAATAAAAACAATGGAATAATGTTGAATGTAAATTTTGTTAAGCTGAATGTAACGGGAAGTTTTACCATGCAGAGAAAGAAAAAAAACAGTCCGCCTCCATCCTATGATTCATTATTAACATTTGGTATTGTGGGAGGTGAGCAGCGGTTGTTTATTCAACTAGGTTATCAAAGAATGATAACCAACAATCAAAAAACAAATTTATTTGTTGAAGGCGGATTAAATATTAACTCTACGCAATTCCAGAAAAATGAAATTGAAATCAACAGTCTTACTATTGACTTAGTGACTAACTTCAATCAGATTGCTTATCCCACCACTACTTATTTTATCAGAAAACCAAGTAAAATCGGATTAGGCGCCTTTGCGGGATTGGGACTCGATTTAGTGATTGGGAAAAGAGTGATAAGTCAGATTGTTTATCAGCCAACGTATGATAAAATAAATATTGGTTTTGATCCGAAATTAAAATTGCAACATGCAGCAGGACTACGCGTGTATTACAGATTATAATTAGATTTACTACCTAAAATAAATTCGATATGAAAAAAACAAATATTATTCTCTCAGGTGCTTTGATTGTGTTCGCTCTAATTGCAGTTGCAGGCAAGTTTCACATTGATACATTCAATGTGGATGCAAAACAAAGCAACCTTGAATGGTTTGCTAAAAAGGTTTCAGGTAAGCACAATGGAACTATCATGTTGAAAGGAGGACAGATTCAAAATAATCATGGAACTATAACAGGCTATGTGGAAATCGACATGACCACTATTACGAATAAAGATATTGAAAACGCAGAGCCGCGCACAAAACTGGAAAATCATTTGAAATCTGCTGACTTTTTCGATGTTAAGAATTACCCTACTTCAAAATTTGTAATCAAATCAATGGTTCCCTTAACAGAAGCAAAAGAAGGCTTTACTCATAAAGTAACAGGTGATCTTACTATAAAAGATAAAACAAACGAAATTTCATTTGACGCAACAATTGGGTTGCTTCCCGGTAAGGTTACTTGTACAGGATCAGCTGTGGTTGATCGTGCTAAATTTGATGTTAAATACGGATCCAGAACTTTTTTCGCTGATATAGGTGATAAAATGATTGATGATGAATTCACATTAAAATTTAATGTGGTAGCTGTTAAATAACGTTGTCCACCGGAAAGCTAATTCCATTTAACTCCGGGAAAAATTACAAGCAATAAAAAAATTCCATACAGAAGCGATGGAGTTGCCAATACACAAAGCAAAGCATTTGCATAGCTGATACGTCTTCTTAATTTTAATTTAATTTCTCAATCTTGCAAACACACCCAGCGGTAACACAGGTCCTGTTGTACTTTGCAAATACAATTCTCCGCACTCTGCATTCTTTCCTGAAATTGGAAATACTTCGTTAATTAGGTTTTGTAAAATAAGAGAAGAAAAACCAAGCGAATAAGTATTCAGCACCAAAAAATGTTTTTCTTCCAGCAACTGTGCAACCATTTGCATCATCTCATTAATATGATCTTCCAATTGCCAGCTTTCACCATTCGGACCATGACCATAAGCAGGAGGATCTAAAATAATTCCGTGATATTTTTTTCCTCTTTTTATTTCACGCTTCACATAAGTCATCGCGTCCTCCACCAGCCAGCGGATATCCTTTAATCCGCTTAATTCCATATTTTCTTTCGACCACGTTACAACTTGTTTAATGGAATCCAGGTGTGTTACATCAGCACCTGCTGCTCTTGCTGCAAGCGATGCTCCACCTGTGTATGCAAATAAATTTAAAATGCGCGGTTGATTAATTCCTGCCGACTTTAATGTTTCAACACTCTCAAAAATAAAATCCCAGTTAACCGCCTGCTCAGGAAAAACTCCCACATGTTTAAATGATGTTAATCCCAAACGAAATTTAATCTCACTCTCAACTTTGAACTTTGAACTTTGAACTTTATACTTTATACTCCATTGATCAGGCATTTCCTTCAGCTTATTCCATACTCCAGCTGAGCTTGATTTTGATTTGAATTCGACATGTGCACGCTGCAACCATTCTTTCTTACTTAGCTTTTTACTCCACACAGCCTGTGGCTCAGGACGAATGAGAATATATTTTCCGAAACGTTCTAACTTTTCAAAATCTCCACTGTCAATTAATTCATAATCCGGAAAATTGGTGGGAGTGAGCAACAACATGGCGCAAAAATAAATAAATGCCTTTGGTATCTTTGGCGGGTGTAATTCTTTCTCGTCATGGCGAGGAACGAAGCAATCTCTCGCTATGTAAAGATTGCTTCGTTCCTCGCAATGACGAAACAATTTTGAATGTTTATTTTTAATTATGACTACAAAAATTATCAGAACACGTTTTGCGCCAAGCCCTACAGGGCCCTTACACATGGGTGGAGTACGAACTGCTTTATATGCATACTTATTTGCACGAAAACACAACGGAAAATTTATATTGCGTATTGAAGACACAGATCAAAACCGTTATGTGAAAGGAGCAGAACAATATATCATTGACTCATTGAAGTGGTGTGGAATTGAAGTGGATGAAGGTCCACACATTGGTGGTGCTTATGCACCTTACCGTCAATCAGAAAGAAAAGAGTTGGGATATTACCAGCAATATGCTGAAAAACTAATTGCAAGTGGACATGCTTATTATGCATTTGATACCAACGAAGCGTTGGATATAAAAAGAAAAGAAGCAGAAGCAAATAAAACATCTTTTCAGTACAACGCACAAACACGCACTTCATTAAAAAATTCGCTAACACTTTCTGCAAATGAAACAGCAGAATTATTAAAACAAAATATTCCGCATGTTATTCGTTTGAAAGTTCCTGAAGCAGAAGAAATTTCTTTTACGGATATGATTCGTGGTGAAGTCATTTTTCATTCTTCACAGGTTGATGATAAAGTTTTGATTAAAGCTGACGGAATGCCCACGTATCATCTTGCACACATAGTGGATGATATTATGATGGAGATAACGCATGCAATCCGTGGTGAAGAATGGTTGCCCTCTGCACCTGCACATATTTTGATTTATAAATA
>JANLUX010000318.1:0-3307 GCA_031363705.1 Bacteroidota bacterium | reverse complement strand
GTCGGACGTACCTCTAGTGTACCTGTTGTGGCGCCAGCTGCATCGCAGGGTAGCTATGTTCGGTTAAGATAAGCGCTGAAAGCATCTAAGCACGAAACTTGCCTCAAGATGAGATTTCTTTATAAGGGTCGTTATAGACTATGACGTTGATAGGTTGTAAGTGTAAAGATGGTAACATCAAAGCTGAGCAATACTAATTACCCGTAAACTTTGACACAACAATATTTGATACGTATGTTTTCTTTCAATCACTGTCAATTCCGTTTTTACGGAATAAGATATTTATGGTGACTTTAGCGATGGTGTTCCACCTCTTCCCATTCCGAACAGAGAAGTTAAGCCCATCAGCGCAGATGGTACTGGGTTAACACCCGGGATAGTATGTCGTTGCCTTAAATTTTAATGCCCCACTGATTCAGTGGGGCATTTTTATTTTATACAACTTTGCGCTCAGATAAAAAACAACTGTGTTTAGAAGAATTGCACATGTCCTTTTAATTTCTCTTTTGGGTTTTAAAGGTTTTTCACAAAGTGTTTTTTTTAATTCAAACAATGATTTGTTATGGAACTTTTCGGATTCATTATTTAAGTATGATTATAATTCAAATATTTTATTACATGATTATCATCATTCTTTTATTTATCATAAGATAAAGCAATATAAAAATATTGGAGCTATTAATGAAGTTTATTCTGTAAGAGATAATTTTTTTAATTCAGGTTATGATGCATTGGGAGACTATAATCTGAAGTCGGATGTGTTTTCTCATCACATATTATCAACTTATTTTTCGCAATTAAAATATTTAACCGGAACGCGTAAAGAACAAATAATCTCGATTGAGCATCATCAAAAATTATTAAAAGTATTAAATGCAGGAATTGTGTATCGTGGAATAGCTTCTCCTGGTTATTATAAGCAACAGTTTAACAATTTTAAAAACTTTGCAACTTATCTCAAATATGCTTCTGCTAATAGAAGATATGAGTCCACAGTTTATTATTTTTCCAATAAATTAATTGGAGAGGATAATGGCGGTATTATCGCTGATTCATTATTGAAAGTTTATAAGGGACAGGAACGGTCAATACTTGTTAATTTGAATAACGCTGAACACAGAATAAGGAATAAAGGTTTTTGCCTGAATCAATTTTATATTTTCAAAAATCCCGCTTCGAATGATTCAATACAACACGATTCAATACCTAAGCAATTTGTTGGAATAGAACACACAGCTGAATTTTCAAAGCAATCATTTGTTTATAATGAATCTGCAATTGATCCTGATTATTATTTGAATAATTATTTATCAGAATCTGTTACAGAAGATTCATTAGCATTTAAAAAATTATCTAATCAAATAAATTTTTCTTTTTACAACATTCCGTTATTTGGAAATAGAAATAATGTGTTACTGGGATTTAAAGCAGGAGCAGAACTGAATTCGTATAAATCACAGCAATATATTTATGATACGACTTTTACAAATAATTCGGCCCAGGTTGTTTTCAATTTGGGTACTCACAATAAATGGAATTTGAATACAAGTTTTAAAAAATCATTTGAGCAAAGCCTGCAATCATGTTTTATATCCGAAAGTCGATTATCCTACAGAATAAATAATTTAATCTCCCACATAGGTATCCTTTACAGAAAACAGGAAGTTCCACCTGAATATATTTCTGAAAATTATTATTCGAATCATTTTATCTGGAGAAATGATTTTAATAATAAAAAAGAATCAGTTTATAAAGTATTTGCCAATTTCTTTAAGGATCAATTAAGTTTGAACTTTTACAGGTATTCAATTAAAGGATATGTTTTTTATGATGAGTTATTCAAATATCCTCACCAGCAGAATAATGAGGTAACTATTAACAAGGGCGAACTGAAAATAAATTATCGGCTTGGAAACTGGCATTTGTTATCTGAAAATATTTTTAATTTTTCGTCAACATCAAGTATTATAAAATCTCCACTGATTGATTTATCTAATTCAATCTACTACGAAAAATTCTTTTTTAAGAAAGCATTACTTGCTGCCATTGGAGCGCATTGTTATTATCAAAGTGCGTATTATGCTAATGGGTTTAATCCTGCAACAGGGCAATTTTATTTGCAGCATAGGGTGAAGGTGGGCGATTATCCTTATGTGAATATTTTTCTTGATATGACCATTAAAACAGCGAAAATATTTTTAATGCTGGAACATGTGAATGCCGGTATTGGCGAGCGAAACTATTTTTATATGCCACATTATCCTACTCCGCCCAGGACGCTGAAGTTTGGTTTGTCGTGGACGTTTAAGGATTAAAGTGTTGAGGTTTTGAAGTGATTATTTCTTAGCACCAAAAACTTTTTTCAAAATATCGGTAACACGTGCAGCGGGATCCTGTCTGATTTTTAATTCTTCCTGCGCCACCAAAATGAACAAACCATCTATGGCTTTTTGTGTTACATACTCTTCGAGGTTAGGATTTACTTTTTTTACAAATTGCAACTCATTGTATTTTTTAAACAGCGGTTTCCAGTATTTGGTGATTTCCACTTTTTGAAGTGAAGCAGCTATTACAGGCTTAAACTGATTGGTTAATTCGCTGGAAGTATTTTGTTTTAAGAACTGTGTGGCTGCATCATTAGCACCTTTCAGTATTGTTAAACCATCATTGATGTTCATGTGAGTAACAGCATTTACAAAAATGGGCGCAGCTTTGGTGGCGGCATCTTCGGCAGCCCGGTTCAATTGTTTTACAAATGCATCCACCTGGGGTTTCATGCCCATGTTGCTTAAGGTTGTCATCATATCGCGGGTTTGGGATGGATAGGGAATTTTTATCTGCGGATTTTTATAATACCCATCCATTTTTGAAGCAAGATCACCGGCATTTTTACTCCCCACATTCAATGCCTCTTTTAATCCTTTTATAATGTCTGCATTGCTCAGGTTATTTGCGTTGATAGCATTGTTTGCATTATTGATGATTTCATTAAGCTTAATCTGCGCGCTTGCCGATTGAAAAGCTATAAACATTATGACTATTAAAAATGTATTTCTCATTGATTGATTTTAATTTATTTACTTATTATATACTCAGCCAAATATACTGCCATCAATATTAATGCTATTTGGGATTCATGCGTTGTTCATCGGTATTTTTGCAGACCTCACCTCGATCTCCTCACTGTTGGCACGCTCTTGTCGATGCGGTCGAATACAAATTAAACAAGTAATAACTAAGAATTAGGGTCGGCCGTAGTGGATCTTGTTAAAGATCCGAATCCTGCCGGATCTCTAACAAGATCCAC
>JANLUX010000252.1:0-7224 GCA_031363705.1 Bacteroidota bacterium | reverse complement strand
CCTTTATGATAACTTATGTTTTTTTCAAAACGTGTTTTTAATATCTTGAGTAGCTCATTGTGTTGCGATTTTGATAATTGTTTTTTGCGTGGGATTTTGCTCATGTGTTAGTTTAATTTTTTCAAAGTCAATTAATGTATTCCTGCTTTGGATATTATTTAATTTCTTAATTCGATGGCATGAAATTACATGATACCGGTGATTCAAAGAAATTGCCTCTTCTTTTCCTTATGCCGGTTAAAAAAATATTTCCTTTCAAAAAAATTTGAAGATTGGTTTAATTATCTCCATCACTTGTGCGGTGTGAATTATTTATTAACCGTACATTCGTACAATCTATTTCGAAAACCGCCATCATCATTGAAAGCATTTTTGAGGACACTGTTAATTTTATGTTGTGTTATGTTAACTAATAATGGTTATGCACAAGCACCCAATTGGACATGGGCAAAGGGAATTGGTGACCTGGATATAGACCGTGGAGTATCAGTAGCGGTGGATGGCTCAGGTAATGTTTACACCACCGGATATTTTCAGGGAACAGTTCAGTTTGGAAGCTACCAATTAGTAGCTGCCGGTGATGTTGATATTTTTATTGCCAAAGCAAATGCAGCAGGCACTTTTTTATGGGCAATGGGGATTGGCGGAGCTGATCAGGATTTTGGCTGGTCAATAGCTGTGGATGATTCAAATAATGTTTACACATTGGGTTCCTTTTCAGGAACTGTAGATTTTGACCCCGGTGCTGACACTAATAATTTAATTTCATCAGGGGGAGTAAATAGTTTCTTTTTTAAGCTGGATAGTTCAGGCAATTTTATCTGGGCAAAATCAATTGAAGAACAATCAGTATATACTACTTCCATGGTGCTTGATTCATCGGGTAATATTTACATTTCAGGAGAATTTGCCGGCACCTGTGATTTTGATCCCGGCAACGGAATATATAATCTGACTTCAGTGAATATGTTCTTTGACATTTTTGTTGCTAAATATGACAATGCAGGTAATGTTATATGGGCAAAAGGAATGGGCGGTGCAACTTACAAAGGCAGTTATTCTACCACTGTGGATGCTGCAGAAAATGTTTATACCACAGGTTGGTTTCAGGATTCGGTTGACTTTGATCCCGGTGCAGGATTGTTTTATCTGGTTTCTCCCGGAGTAAGGAATATTTTTATTTCCAAATTAGATAATGCCGGAAATTTTGTGTGGGCTAAATCAATGGAAGGTACTGCTGAAGGAGAGGGATTCTCTATAGCTATTGATCATTCAGCTAATGTTAATACTACCGGTTATTTTCTGGGAACGGCTGATTTTGATCCGGGTGCAGGAGCCTATTATTTAACTGCGGATACGGCAGGATATGGAAGCATCTTTATTTCCAAATTAGATAGTGCAGGCAATTTTGTGTGGGCTAAAGCAATTGGTAATGGAAGTGATGCCTCCGGTACTTCTATTACGATTGATGATTTCAATAATATTTATTATACAGGTTGGTTTTGGCAAACAGCCGACTTTGATCCTGACACCGGGGTATATAATCTTGTTTCAAACGGAGCGCATGATGTGTTTATTTCCAAGTTAGACAGCATGGGAAATTTAATCTGGGCTAAATCTATGGGAGGTGAAGGTGATGACTGGTCGAGCTCCATTGCATTTAATGTTTTTACTGAAGTATATGTGACCGGACATTTTTATAGCATCTCTTTGTATGCAGGTACTGTAACTTTAACAAATGCAGATGTTTTAGGTGATACTCCTGATTTATTTATTGCCAAACTGGATAACAATATTTTTACCTCAATTAAAAGTATTATTCAAAACAAGGAAATTTCTATTTCTCCTAACCCCGCATCTGATATTTGTAATATCACTTCTTCCGTTAGTAGTCGAAATCAACACCAAAGCATTTTAACAATCTGCGACTTGACCGGGCGTGTACTTCTGCAGCAATATTTTGACGGGAAAGCTCAACTTGACTTAAGCAAGCTTGCAAACGGGGTTTATGTTGCTGAGGTTAAGGACATGCAGGGTTTTAGTTCAAAAGGAAAATTAGTGAAGCAATAAAGTTGATTTATTAATTTAGTTTGCTCTGAATCTTATTTTTTGAAGCGAGATCAATATGCACGACACCTGCTTTTCGCAAAGCAGGTGTCACACTTCATTATTTCTTATTGAATAAGGAATTATTCTATTACAAGCTTTCCGCTAACGGTAAAAGAATCAGAAGCAACAACAGAATAAAAATACATACCTGGTGATAGCGTTTCCCTGTTAACAGGAATAACAGTTTCGCCACCAACGTATAAAGGGCGTTGTATTTGTTTCATCACCTGGCGACCTTGCATATCTGTTAATACAAAGGAAATATCCCCGCCAAGGGCGCTACCATTAATTACCACAAGCGCTGACGTATGCATTGGATTAGGATAAACCTGTACATTTAAGTTATGCTGTACTTCATCAATATCGGCTGATGTACACGCCACATAAACATCACCAGGACCAAAACCTTGCATTGTAACCGGGTTGCCAATTATACCTCCACGCATGGTAATAATTGAGGTGCCATTACCCAGGGTGCTTGCCGGTATGCCGGTAGTAATTGTTAAATTAACGTGGTTACATCCTGAAAGGCCGGTGGAATCTGCCTTTACCAGAAAGATATCCGTACCTCCCAACCCAAAGCTCTGTGTAAATCCGGCTATGATAAATCCACCGTCAATTGTTTGGATAACAGAACGACCTTCTTCCCTTGCATTGCTGATACCACCTACGGTGCGTGTCCACAGCGCTTGTCCGTTTGCATCTGTTCTTATAGCAAGCATATCATCACCACCTACTACTCCAAAACTATTAGTATAACCAGTAAGTATATAACCTCCATCAGTGTTTTGGTGAAGTGAAAAACAAACTTCGTTATTAGCATCACCAATTGTTTTTGTCCATGTGGTGTCACCAGCAGCATCTGTTTTAATTAAATAGATATCCATCTGTCCGGCACCTGAGCCTGATGTGCTACCGGCAAAACAAAATCCACCATCCATGGTTTGTATAACGGAATAAGCAATTTCAGTACTGTCAGAACCATAAGTTTTTAACCATGACTGCGCACCTGCAGCATCCGTTTTTAACAGGAAAGCATCTATTGATCCATTGATAGTAGCACTACCAGACACCACAAAACCGCTATCACTTGTTTGCCTCACAGCGAATGCTCTATCCTGACCTGCAGTACCAATGGTTTTAGTCCACAACGTATCTCCAACGGAATTGGTTCTGATTATATAACCATCGCTACCACCAGCCCCGAAGCTGGAGGTATAGCCACTCAGGATATAGCCATCATCATTGCATTGCTGCATGCCGGTGCAATATTCAATATTATTACCACCATAAGTTTTAGACCACACCAGGTCGCCTGATGAATTGGTTTTGATAAGATAAATATCACCTGATCCTGCGCCAAAACTTTCGGTGGTGCCGGAAATAATGTAGCCTCCATCAGTAGTAAGCTGAACAGTGGTGCCTTCTTCATCGCCAAGCAAACCTCCAAAGGTGCGGGTCCACAATGTATCACCAAACACATTGGTTTTAATCAAATAAATATCCTGTGCTCCGGCACCAAAATTCTTAGTGCTCCCTAATATAATGTAGCCGCTGTCGGCAGGTGTTTGCTGAATAGCATTAGCCCAGTCAAGCACCATACCTCCAATGGTTTTTTGAAACCTTAATTGTGCATTGGCTAAAGTGGCTGAGATACAAATAAAAAGTGTAGTGCGTAATAATTTTCCGATCATTTATGTTTTACGTATTAAAGTGTGGAACTGTGTTTTTCAAAAACCGTGCAATATTAACAATAAAGCAGGTTAGCAATTATGAATATATTATTTTTGAGAGTATAAAGCACTATTTATTATTGATAAACAAATTGGGTTATTCGTCTGTTTTACTGAACGGGTTTTTGTAGTGAATAATCCCCACTTAATACCTTGCTAATAGTAAGTTGGTAGAATAAATTAAACCAGTTATTGAATCTTTTCTATCTTCCAACCGGAAAAAAGTTTACAGTTTTGCGTTTACCGTTTACAGTTACTTGCATGAGAACCATAAACTGTAAACTGAAAAACTCTAAACCGTAAGCTGATAACTGAAAACCGTAAACTGATAAATTGTAAACTAAAAAGCATGGAATTTAAACCCTACATCTCAGCCACTGACAATGTAAAAGAATTTACGCTGAAAGCCATCCTGATGGGCTCAGTGTTTGGAGTCATCTTTGGCGCCAGCACTGTTTATTTAGCACTCAAGGCAGGATTAACAGTATCTGCATCCATTCCTATTGCAGTGCTTGCCATATCGCTTGGAAGAAAATTTTTTAAAACCACCATCCTTGAAAACAACATTATTCAAACTACTGGATCAGCCGGTGAGAGTATTGCATCGGGTGTGGTGTTTACCTTGCCTGCGTTTTTATTTCTCTCCGTTAATGAAGATGGCATCAGCAATGGCATGCAGTATTTTGAATACTGGACCATATTTACCCTTGCCGTGTTAGGCGGAATGCTGGGCACTATGATGATGATACCGCTGCGGAGATCGTTAATTGTAAAAGAGCATGGCGCCCTCCCCTACCCTGAGGGCACTGCCTGTGCGCATGTGCTGATTGCCGGTGAAAAAGGCGGTGACTTTGCCAAAACCGCTTACATGGGCCTTGGGTTTAGTATGCTGTATGCATTATTTCAAAGAGTGTTTCATGTCATACATGATGTACCGGCTTTTGTAACAAGGCAGGCGAATAAATACTTCCCCTCGGCTACTATTAATGCAGAGATAACACCTGAGTACATGGGTGTGGGTTATATAATAGGTCCACGGATTGCCGGTGTGCTGGTGGCAGGTGGTGTGCTTGCATGGCTGGGTTTAATACCATTACTGGCAAGCCTGGTACCAGCGGATACCATTGCTTTACAATTGCAGAAATTAGGATTGCTGGATATTACACAAGCCAGTGCACGGTTCGGGTGGGATCCGGTGGCGCACACCATCAGTAATATGCCCGAAGCGGTGTACCGTGCTTATGTGCGACAGATTGGTGCAGGAGCTGTGGCAGCAGGAGGATTTATCACTTTAATTAAAACCATCCCAACCATCATCTCTTCTTTTAAAGAAAGCATGGGCAGCATGAAGGAGAAAGGGGATGCCGCAGTAATACGCACTGAAAACGATCTCTCATTTAAAACTGTCATGTTCGGCAGCGTTGCTTTGATTGTTATAATGGCATTTATGCCTATGCTGCCGGGTGATTCCATCATCAGCAAATTATTGATAGGTGTGTTGATTGTAGTGTTCGGGTTTTTCTTTGTTACAGTATCCAGCCGCATTGTGGGTTTAATCGGCTCGAGCAATAACCCCATCAGCGGTATGACGATAGCTACTATCATGGGGACTGCTCTGGTGTTTATCGCCATTGGCTGGACAGGTAAAGTATATGAACCGATGGCACTGGTTATCGGTGGCATTGTGTGTATTGCAGCAGCCAATGCAGGTGCTACATCACAGGATTTAAAGACAGGATATATAGTGGGTGCTACTCCCAAATATCAACAGCTTGCTTTGTTTATTGGTGCCATTGTATCATCTGTGGTGATAGGATTTACTGTAAAGTACCTGGATACTCCCACGGCTGACCTGGCTGCACGCGGCATTAAACATGCTATTGGCGAGAAATATGCGGCACCCCAAGCTACGTTAATGGCTACCTTGATTAAAGGATTGCTTTCCTTTAACCTTGACTGGGTATTTGTGCTGGTGGGAGTATTTATTGCCGTTACGATGGAACTATGCGGGGTTAAATCATTGTCATTTGCTGTGGGTGCTTACTTACCACTCGCCACTACCCTGCCCATTTTTGCAGGAGGTGCAATTAAAGGTATTGTGGACTGGAGGGCATCACGCAAGAAAGAAGGCGTGGAAGATGCAGAGCTGGGTAAAGGAAGCTTGTTTGCAACAGGGCTGGTGGCTGGTGGTGCACTGGCAGGTGTTATAGTGGCTTTACTTAGCGTAGATGAAAATGTGTTTGCAAAACTGGAAAGCATCAGCATGGGACCTGCGCTCACGCAAGCATTAGGACAAAGCGGTTATGAATTATTAGGTGTGGCATTTTTTACGGTGATGGGATTAACGCTGTATAGAATTGCAACGAGGAAGGAAGGTTGAGACATTCGGCTTAAGGACGATAACACAAGGCTTGCGTGAGATAACACATCTGCCACAGTGACAAAGACATTGCTTACAGGCGATAACACTTCTGACACTGTGGCGAAAACATTGCTTAAGGGCAATAACCCCTTGCCTGCTGGTGATAAGACATCTGCTACTATGACAAAGACATGGCTTGCGGGCGATAACACATCTGCCACAGTGGCGAAGACATAGGCAGCGGGAGATAAAACATATGCTTTTCTTTTTATACTATCAAAGAAGTGTGCAGGCAGTTAACTTTCACGGATACTTCATTTAAATTATTATATCTTAGTGCCAGGTTAGGTTGGTTAGGGCGAACATACATTTTTCAGGTTCGCCTTTTTTTATTTTGATTGTTTTATAAAGCAACACTTATTGAGATGCGGGGTAAGGAAGGAAATAAAATTTTGGTTATTGATATTTGGCTTTTCATAGCATGATTTGCCACGAGGATGACACATGAAAAATTGATAACTGAAATCCTGGTGGTTGGTATGGAAGGAAATATACCAACCACACGAAGAAACATCATTCAAAATTCCATGAATTTTTTTATAAAGAGTAAGAAGCTGTTTAAAATTATGTGAAATAAAAGATTAAAGGGCATCAGAAACAAGAAGAAAGACTCATTTTCTTAGGGATTGACTAAAATCTCAAAAAAATGTATCCAACAGATGTAACAGATGCCCAGTGGAAAAGTATAAAAAAATTAATACCACAAAGCGAACGCAAGCGAAAAAATGATTTAAGAGAGATATGGAACGCGATATTCTATTTGTTAAAAACAGGATGTCAGTGGAGAATGCTCCCTAATGATTTTCCGAAATGGCAACTGGTGTATTACTATTTCAGTAAATGGAAGGATGAAGAGATTATAGAACACATGATTCACATGATACACGAACAGGTAAGAGAATTACTGAATAGAAATATAGAGCCAAGTGCAGGTATAATAGACTGTCAATCGGTAAAAAC
>JANLUX010000244.1:0-8092 GCA_031363705.1 Bacteroidota bacterium | reverse complement strand
TGCGCAGTACAACACATGGTGTTTTTAACAGGAATGTTTCTTTTTGCATTCCTCCAGAATCAGTAAACACCATCAATGCATTTTGCTGCAAAGCAATCATATCAATATAGGAAACAGGATCGATAATTTTAATGAGTGCATTGCTGTTTATTAATTGTATCAATCCGCTATTCAGATTATTCTTTGTTCGCGGATGTAAAGGAATGATTAAAGAAATATTTTCTTGTGTAGTGATATTGTCAAAAGCATTAAAAACGGATTGAAGTGTTTCAATATTATCAGCGGTATCAGCACGGTGAATGGTAGCCAGTAAAAACTTTTTTGATTGAAGATTTAATTTTTGAAGAATTGCTGAATCACGATTTGCTTTCTCTGCATAAAAGAAAACATTATCAGCCATTACATCACCACATAAAAAAATTCCTGGTTGCTGAATAGAATTTTTATTGGTGACAACATGCTTAATATTTTCATTCATTAAATGATTAACAGCTGAGGGTGATGAACAAAAAAGTAAAGTGGAAATATGATCAGTGAGGATACGATTGATTTCTTCAGGTTGTGTTTTATTGAACGAACGCATGCCTGCTTCAATATGCAATAGCTGAATATTATTTTTTTGTGCAGCCAATGCACCTGCTAATGTTGAAGTAGTATCACCATATACCAATACTGCATCAGGCTGATCACTGATTAATATTTTGTCGATAGCTGCAATCATTTCACTTAATTGCGAAGCAGCAGATGATTTGTTTATTCCTAAATTATATTGTGGCTTGGGCAATTCCAATTCATCAAAAAAAACTTTTGACATGTTATCATCATAATGCTGGCCCGTGTGAACCAGGGTTTCATTAATCGTATCACTAAAATCTTTTTTTATTGCTCTGTGCAACGCTGCTGCCTTAATAAACTGTGGACGTGCACCAATTACGGAAAGAAGTTTAATCATATCATACCTTCATCGGCAAAGCTATAAAAAGAAGCGCCTGCGATGATGACATGATCAATAACTGTTATCTCTAATAAATTTCCTGCTTCTTTCAGTTTACGTGTAAGGCTGATATCAGCATCACTGGGTTTGTTATTGCCGCTTGGATGATTATGACAAAGGATGATGGAGCTTGCATTATTTTCTATTGCCAGCTTGAAAACCATTTTGGGATCAACCACCGTTCCACTTACTCCACCGGAGCTTACCTTTTTTTTATTGATAACTATATGTGCACGGTTGAGCAGCAATAACCAGAATTCTTCGTGAATCAAATCTGCAAGATGCGGTTGCATAATGTTTACTGCATCCTGACTGGTTGTTATTTTTTCTTTGCGCATTGCTTCTGCTTCACGTCTGCGTCTTCCCAGTTCCAATGCTGCTACTAATGTGATGGCTTTCACCTCTCCCATTCCTTTTTCTTTTGCAAGTTCTTTAACCGACAAGCGCGACATTTCTGTTAAATCATTATTGCATTGCGCCAATAACTTACGCGCTAACTCAACGGCAGTTATTTGTTTAGCTCCGGTGCGCAGTAATATGGCAATCAGTTCAGAGTCAGTTAATGTATGTCTTCCTACATTCATTAATTTTTCGCGTGGACGCTCGGCTTCTGCCCAGGCTTTGATGGAGAGGTTTTCCATGTGTAAATATTTCGGAGGGGAAGGTATGGAATTTTTGATTTGAGGATTTAGAGATTTGATGTGGATTTTCGATGTGTTGTTATAGGGCGAACAAGGTAATGAAATGTACAAGAGGTACTATTAGGTTACTTTTGAAGAATAGAAATACTCTGTTGTTGGAGGAAAAAACTACAAACAAGGCAGCAAACAGTATGATAAGAAATATACTTTTATTGTTTTTCGCAGTGACTATTGTAAACCCAGTTTTTTCCCAAAGTGGTGGTTCAGAAGTCCATAAATTAAAAATATCTAATTTGTATGGTGGACTTGGAGCAGGGTTCGGTTATAAAGGTGGGATAATAGGAATGAGCAGCACATTTATTTTAACAAATGATTGGGGAGGCAGCATTAGTTATAAAAATAATTTTCTTAAAGCAGAAAAAAACCTTCCGATTATAGAGGAGGCTCCTTCGAAATTATGCCACCTGTAGATTATGTCCAAATCATATCTATAAAGGTATTGAAAGAATTTGCCACTTCAAATAAGAAACTAAGATTTGGAATTGAGGCCGGACCTGCCTGGGTTAATTATAATGCTACAAAGTTCGAACATAATAGCTCAGGAATTTTTAGTTCCAATTATGAAACTTCTCGTATTAAAAAAAATACAGTGGGAATTTCTTTGAGAGCGAAAGCAGAATTTCCTTTCACTAAATATTTTGGATTAGAATGTGCAGGATTTACCAATATAAATAATTCCAGATCGTTCATTGGAATTGAACTCTGTTTAACTTTTGGGTTGGTAAGGAATTAAAAATTCCGAAAAAAAATAAATGAACATCATCTCTATCGAGCATTCTCTTGTGCATTTTACAACAAACAGAAGAACCGTTATTTTTATTAATAACCAGGTGTTGATATAAGAAACAATTTTTATGAGTTTTCGTAGAATGTTGCGGATATATTTGTATAGGTGTCCCGATGGTTTTATGATTAAGAAGAAAAATACCCTTAAATGCAAATAAGGCATATAAAACTTTTTTTAGTGAATGCTTTAAAATTTGGAGCTGTAACAATAGGCGTTTACATGGCTTCGGTTTTCTTTATGTGCAGAATAAATGTGAGCGGAAAACCGGTTGTTTTCAGGGCTTGCCAGGGATTGGTGTGGAAAGGCGGATACACATACGAACGGTTTAAAGAATTTGATCCTTCCATAAAGCATGACATACTCATCTTCGGTTCATCACGTGCTAACAGGGGGATCAACCCACGGGTATTTGAGACCTATGGATATAATGCTTATAATCTGGGAACTGATGACCTAACACCTTTAAATACGGAATTGCTTATCAGGTTAAACGTTAAACGCGGCTCTTGCAAACTTGTGATCATAGATATTTTTGATAAGATGTTTTCGCAATCTAATCTGGAATCAACAGCTGACCTGATTCAAAATATGAGAGAAAATAAAGCAGCATTACGAATGGCTGTTGCTTCAAAAGATATTCGTTCAATCAATTCATTGTGTGTGCGCATGATGCTGCATAACTCATCTCCTTTGTATGAAAGTTCTACTGATTTATATAAAGGCTTCAGAGAGTTAAAGAATGATTCTGTTTCTTTTACATCGAACTTTATTCCTTATAAAAGAATAAATGAGAACCTGCGTGCTTTGGATCGTACATTAACTTACCTGGAGAGTATAAATGTTCCTTATCTCTTATTGAGTCAGCCAATGATTTTTCATACACATATTGCTAATCACAATTTATTTCTAAAAGATGTAGAGTGGATATTTACAAAATATGGTACACAGTTTTATGATTACACAAACAGGTATGATATTATTTCAAAAGATGATTATGCAGATGAGTGTCATTTAACTTCACAGGGAGCCAATAAGTACACCAGATATCTTATTGAAAATCATATTTCAAAAATTATTAAGCCAGGAATACAGAATTAATTTCAATGATACTTTTTAAATAATAAAATGTTCAGCTTGTAGTTCTGCTTATCATTTCATTCGTTGTTCTGAAGTAATAGGCAAACCAGCTTACGATTCCGAACAATTTCAATGAATCTTCCAGAAAAGAATCTTTGGGTATAGGTAATTGAAAAATTTTGCTGACTGCTGCAAGACCCATAAAACAAAAAGCAAGGCATAAGATGATGTAATCAGTATTAAGGATTGCTTTTCTGAAATACAAGAGATAAATAAAAATAAGATTTGCATACGTGAGAAATACTGCATTTTTGGGAATCGCAAAATAATGCGGGAACACATATTCATGTACGAGGAAAAGATCATCAATACCTAACATAAGCGAAACCAATCCTGATCCTATCATAAAAAAATACTGAAAACGCATAGATGGAATAAGTGAAAGCCTGTAAGCCGCAAAAAAACACAATGCAATAGAACCACTCCACAGCATTACACCAATATTGCTGAAGGCGCCAATATAGAATGATCCATTTAAAACTGCTGTTGGATCTATGGTAAGTGTGTCGAGGGAAACACCTTTTACAGTACTTGCCAATATTCCCGCCAGTAAGGAAAGAAAAGTAATGAGATAAATGATCAGTAATATTGGTATCACATACCCGAACTGCTTTCCAAAACTGCGCATCTGTTTTTAAAAATTGTTTATGAACGCTCTGTTAAAATTTGTTGCTTCTGAAGGCTGAATTCTTCTTCTGTAAGTAACCCCTTGTCACGGAGATTTCCAAGTTTTTCTATGCGTTCAAGGCGATGGTCTAATGAAGGAATAGGGGGATAAGCAGTTGTGCTGCCATTACCAGAATAACCATTTACCAAAGGTTTTTCAGGCTCTCTTACTTTCTTTTTGCTAAGCATCCAAACCAAAGCGATTAATAAAATGATACCAAGTATTACATTGAAGATATAGAGTATTGAATTAGTATGAGATGATTGCAATTTGTCACCGTTTGCATTTTCAAGTTCATTAGCAATATTTTTATTTTCTTCTGCAAATTGACGTAATTGCAATTTCAGTGAGGTAATAATTTCTTCCTGTTGCTGAGTTATATTTATTAAGGAATCACCTCTTAATGATAACGAGTTTATAGAGTTTTGAAGGCTGTCAATTAATGCGGATTTACCTGAAGAAGGTTTGTAATCTGGAACAGTAAAAGGTGAATTCACCTTAATCTTTGCAGGTATTTTGTAGGTAATGCGAGTGCTGTCAGGCACGTTAGCTTTTAAAATAGTAAAGCTTGTTACAATAACAGATACAAGCAATAATCTCTTAGTCATATTACAAAGGTAATCAATGTAATTTGCCTGCAACATCTTAAACATTTTAAAGCAGTATTTTCTGACATCACTGCTCCAGGAAAAACCTGATGATTATTGTCTATAGATTTTTAAGCCCGCAATTAAAAAAGCCGGAGATATTTTTCTCCGGCTTCACTATTAACTAGTAGAAACTTTCTAGCGTATTAGGGCGGAAATATTGAGTAATTCTTCTATCTCACTTCTTAGTGTAATCAAAACTTCTGGTTGTTCAACATTGTCAATTAACGTAACCGGCCGTGTTTCAGGCATGCTCGAATAGTAGGTAGTAGCCACCATCGGGCGCTCATCATCCAATTGTATGTTGTTTTTTATATTGTAAAAGTCAATTGATGAGCTTAACGTGTTTATTTAATAAAGTATTTGTGGATGAACTTTATATTCTACTGTTCCCAACGTACGCACATTTGCTCTGCCTACGTATGTCACTATTCCCTCATTGGTTACTGTTACTATATAGTCAGGCAGAAAAGATTTTCCATTCAGGTGATCAAAAGTGATAGCTCTGAATACTAATGCCTTTTCTGATGTTTCTTTTGAACCCGAATTAATATTAACACTTTCCTGACTTGATGATGGAGGAATTGAATGCTCTTCTTTTTGACAACCAGTTAATAAAAACTGCGGTAACGACAAGCATTGCCAAAGAGCTGATGGCAGTGCTCATTTTGCGATTTAATGAATTTGTAGTTTTCATTTTATTTTTATGTGCGTACAGTTATTAAATAAATTTATATGCCAGAAATTTTTATTGTAATAGGTTGATCAGATCAGTGTAATTATAAGCAATAAAGAAAAACTAATAAGTGCAAACTTCACACAGTAGGTTGTAGATTTAATTCTGCTGGCATAACTTTTTTGCAAATAATAGTATGCAAAGCCTGATTCCATAGTGGAAATTATAGATGATAGCAGGAGTTAATAAAAAAAATCGCGCAGTATAAAAAATACTGCGCGAATAAATTAAATAATGCTTATTGAGTTTTTCGAAGTTATTTTACCACAGTAAGTTGTTTCACCAGCACCGCATCAGCTTGTTGTATTCGTATCAAATAAATTCCTTTAGATAAAGTTGAGTTGCTATATTCAATCAATTCCTCTGTAGTATTTATTGTTTCTACTACTTTTCCAATCACATCTGTTATTTCAACAATTACAGGTCCTGCAGTTTTGTTAAATAATTGAATTTTAAAATCACCTGTTGTCGGATTTGGATATATATCAGCAGCAAAAATATTTTCATTCTCTAAATCTGCGTTTCTGCAAACAAAAGAAATAGCAAGTGATTTATTTGAACCGCTTCCACATGCATTATTGCCTTTTACTTTTAATGACCCCGCGTTTGTTGCATAATTTACAGTAACGGATGTGGCAGTGGTGGTGATTATATTATTTGCTGAAGTAACAGCATTAGCAACTATGTGGGAACCTGTGGGTCCGGTCCATGTATAAGTTGTAGCTCCTGTTAAAGCTGTAATGGAATAAGGCACACCCTGTTGGTTTGCACAAACAGTAGGATCACCTGTTATAGTAGTAGCAGTAGGTGGTGTAGCTTTTATTACCTTGGTTTTTAAAGCACTGGTGCCGCAGCCATTGCTGGCGGAAACTCTTATTGAACCAGTAACATAAGATGAGTTGTAATTAGCTGTTACAGCGTTAGTACCTTGTCCACTCACAATAGTTGCATTGGCCACAGTAAACGACCAGTTATAAGTTACCCCTGAAACATTGGTAACTGAATAAGGTATTCCTGATAAACTGCAAACACCAAAATTCTGACCGGTAATTGTGGATGGAGTGCCCGGAGGAGTGTTTCTTACTATAAGTAATTTACGTTGTGCACTTGAACAACCGGCACTAATTGCAACCACCCTAAGCGTATCAGAAGCTGTGAATCCTGCATTATAGGTGATACTTATTATACGGGTTCCCTGACCACTATTAATAACTGCCCCAGCCGGAGGAGTCCAGTTCCAGGTAACTCCGCTTACCAAAGGAACAGTATAAGTTCTGGTATCACCTGGGCAAACTTTAGCAGAACCTCCAGTCACTTTTATTGTACCTGGCATTGCAGGTGGAGTACAGCTACCGCAACCCTCATCCGTTAAACCATCGCAATCATCATCAATACCGTTACCACAAATTTCAGTTGCAGTGTTGTGAAAAACACCAGTAACAGGATCACAACCATCAACAGTACATGGATTGCCATCATCAGTATTTACAGGAGTATGTGTGATTGCCCCTGTTGTAGGATTACAGGCGTCAGTTGTGCAAACGTTATTATCATTGGTATTTACAGGAGTATGCATAATCGCACCTGTTGCAGGATCACATGCATCTGTAGTGCAGGCGTTGTTGTCATTGGTATTAACAAGTGTATGGGTACAAACACCTTGCGCATTGCATGCATCAATAGTACATGGATTTTCATCATTACAAGAAATTATAGTAACTGTAGCCTGACTGATGCTTGATTGACAAGGTGGTCCGTTTGGATTATTTGAAGTTAAAGTCAATATCACACTTCCATTAGTAAGATCAGCACTTGATGGAGTATAAGTAGCATTTAAAGTGGTAGCGTTAGGAGTAAATGTTCCTCCGGTTGGCGAAGTCCATGTCGCACTGGTAGCGCTTCCGGTTATTGATCCGTTAAGTATGACATTTCCACATGATGAATAAGGCCCATTTGCTTTCGAAACAGGCGCATTTGAGCAAACACTATTAGTTAACAAAGGATTAGTGGAACACGTTCCAGGAGAATTCCAGTTAAGATTATTTGCAATACTAGTTATACCCACTGTTAAGCCCCCTACAAAGGCAATAACAACGGTATTTGATTTTCCTGAAGCTGCAGATGCACTCCATACGAGATTCATCTTAGTGTTCGAACTAAAAGGTACTGAATTTGTAATTCGAAAACGACCAACTTTTGTTCCTGGATGCGAACATCCGTTATCAATATTACTGATAATAGTTCCGTTTCCAGCGGATGGAATTTGCTGAGGAGTTACATTCATGTAGTTATATATGATTCCGGTTCCATCACAGCTACCGCATGCACCTGTGGTTCCTGATGCATCAGAAAGATGATTCACCGTTCCCATAATTACGTTAGTAGGAGCTTGTGCAGATGATAATTCGGATGATCCGGCAATA
>JANLUX010000243.1:0-2158 GCA_031363705.1 Bacteroidota bacterium | reverse complement strand
GAAGAAGGTGAATTGCCCGACATTGCTGCCCTGCGGGAAGTGAGCGAAGAATGCGGACTGCACCAGTTAGAACTTAAAAAACAAATAGCCACCACTTATCACACTTATCTCTTAAATAAAGAGCGGATTTTAAAACGTACTTACTGGTTTAAGATGACCACCACACAAACCGAACTCACTCCCCAAACCGAAGAAGGCATAACCGAAGCACGCTGGATGACACGTACTGAAATTAAAAAGGCAACCACCAATACCTACTCAGGCATAGCCGCGATATTAATTAAATATGTATAAATTGAATGGAGTAATTAAGGGAATGGTTGGTAGAATTCATACTAACCACATCTGATACAGTTAAAAAAGGTTGGAAGAAGTTAATCACAGAGAAAAGACTAACCACACGGAAAAAATGAAAGTTTTTTTCTTTTTATTTTGTTGCCCGCATAGCAATCTTCGCCACAGCGCGTAAAGTTTCATTCACCGTTTCGGAATCTGGAAACATTTTTGCTACATCAGGAGCAAGAACTATAATATTTGTACCATCCTTGAACCGGTTTGCATATTTGCCTCGAATGCCTTTGCTGAAATTATATTCAGAAAGCATTTCTTTATCATTCTTAGGTTTCATGTGTATATTGTTTTCTTTCCTTTCGTGATGCTGAACGTGCGCTTATAATCCTTATTTTTTCTCCGCGATCTGTATGTATTACCACAATAATACGATCATTTGACGACTTTCCTATTGTTATAAATCGTCTTTCGCCAATTACAACATCAGCGTTTTTAATGGTTATTGAATTTTTATCTCCGAATATTGTAGTAGCTTCTTCAAATGCTACATGATGCTTGACAAAATTTGTCCTTGCTTTATTGCTATCCCATTCGAAGACAATTCCCATTTTTCGTTTTGACAAAAGTAAATTTTTAGCAGTTGCCGGAGTTTTTTTTCATCCATTGTTATTTTTATTCCCGTAATAAGTATAATATATCTTACTCCCAGTGTCTCCTTATTAAGGACCCCTCCGAATATTCAATCACTAACAAACTCAAACCTAAACAAAAAAAACCGCCTCTCACTGCAGGCATCAAAATCCATAACTCCCAACTCATAACTCCCAACTCCATCCCCCTCCAATTATCCCAATTACTTAAATTTGCCGCCCATGTATCCACCCATTATGCGAACCGCGCTCAATATTGGCGCTTTGTACGGCTTAAGCTCCTTCTCGTTTTTTTTATTAATGTATTATGCAGGCCTTGGCATATCGGGCGCTTCAGCATGGCTGGGCATGTGGATTCCCATCGTATTTACAATAGGGAGCATCCGCTTTTACCGCGATCGCGAGTGCGGAGGATATATCACTTACTGGCGCGCTTTCCGCACCGGTTTCACCACCATCATGTGCGGTGCCTTACTCGCTGCCCTCCTCCTTTATTTATTCGGCACCATCGGTGCACCCGATTTACTGGATAGTTACAAAGAAGAAATGATGAAAGGAGTGGAAGAAACAGAAGGCATGATGAAGGGGATGTTCAGCGACAAATTTTACGATATGATGGTTGATAGTATCAGCCAAACAACATTATACTCCATTGCCTCCTCCGATTTTCTTAACAAATGCTTTGGCGGAGCCATCATCAGTCTTGTTGTTGCAGCATTTCTTCAACGCAATCCTCCAGCTGATCTCATCGCATGACTAACGCACCAGACATATCCGTTATCATTCCGCTTTATAATGAAGCAGAATCATTGCCGGAACTTGCAGCATGGATTGAAAAAGTGATGTTACAAAATAACTTTACTTACGAAGTGCTCTTTGTGGATGATGGCAGCAAAGACCATTCATGGAAAGTGATTGAAACGCTTTCGCAGAAAAACAATTCTTTAAAAGGATTAAAGTTCAGAAGGAATTATGGCAAGTCGGCTGCCTTGCAAACCGGTTTCAGCGCTGCCAAAGGCAATGTTATCATTACCATGGATGCTGATTTGCAGGACAGCCCTGATGAAATTCCCGGCTTGTATTCACTCATAAAAAATGAGGGTTATGATCTTGTTTCCGGCTGGAAACAAAAACGTCATGATCCCATTTCAAAAACCATCCCCTCCAAATTTTTTAACTGGATGACGCGGAAGATGTCAGGCGTTAAAAACCTGCAT
>JANLUX010000227.1:0-8591 GCA_031363705.1 Bacteroidota bacterium | reverse complement strand
GCGAAAAGATGGCATAGTAAGCAATGATGGCGCTTTCGCGGAAGGGATCTTTTTCATTCCAGGATTTAAAAGCTGTTTTGAGCAGCTGCCAGGTGTCTTTTACTTTGAATTTCATACATGATTAAGCTCAACTAAATTTTTCTGTTTAAAAACGCTATGAAGCTTTTTTCACCGGCTTCTTTTTCTCTGAGAGACTTGCTTTTAACATTGCCATCAAATCTTCATTCTTAGTATTATGCACTACTTTCATTTTAGTAACTTTTGGTTTCTTGCCTTTTGCTTTTTCTTTGATTATTTTTAAAAGCTTATCAGTATAGGTGTCTTTATAATTTGAGATATCAAAGTCTTCTGTCAACTGATCAATCAACTTAAGAGCCATTTCCTGCTCTTTTGATTTACCTTTTGTAACATGGGGAACATTAAAATCGCTGATGTCGCGTATCTCTTGTGCAAAACGAATGCGGTTTAACACAATTACTTTATCGTAAGGTTTAAGTATGGCGAGTGATTCTTTATTTCTCAAAACAAAACTTGTTACCGCTACTTTATTTGTTGCTGCCAAAGCATCACGCAGTAATCCATAAGCTTTCAATCCTGTCTTATCCGGTTCGAGGTAATAAGGTTGCTCATAATATAAGCTGTCAATCTCACCTTGCTCCACAAAGTTGATGATTTCGATGGTCTTGGTTTTTTTTGCATCAGCAGCCAGAAAATCTTCTTTATCCAACACCACATACTGATCGTCTAACTTATAAGCACGCACAATATTTTCATACGGCACCTCCTTACCCGTGTTTTCATTAACTCGTTTAAATTTAATGTTTGCATGATCTTTACTGTCAAGCATATCAAGATCAAGCGAACTTTCTTCTACAGCAGAAAAAAGTTTTACCGGAATGTTTATTAATCCGAAGCTGATGGCTCCTGTCCAAATTGGTCTCATGTTGTTAGCCGTTTATAATTTCTCCGCCATTGGGATGAATGATTTGCCCTGTTATATATGATGCATCATCACTAGCAAGAAACACATAAGCAGGGGCAATCTCTACGGGTTGTCCCGCACGTTTCATGGGTGCATCGGTGCCAAATACTTTTACTTTATCAGGAGGAAAGCTGGAGACAATCAAAGGTGTCCAAACGGGTCCGGGGGCTACTCCGTTTACACGAATTTTTCTGTCAATCAGATTTGCTGAAAGACTTCTTGTAAATGAAACAATAGCACCCTTGGTTGCACTGTAATCCAATAATCCTCCGCTTCCGCGATAAGCAGTGACTGATGATGTAATAATGATGCTGTCACCTTCATTCATTTTTGGCAAAACAGCTTTGGTTATCCAGAACATTGAAAAAACATTTACACTGAAAGTTTTTGTGAGTTGTTCTGTTGTGATGTCTTCTAATTTTTCAGCAGGGTAATGAATGGCTGCATTGTTTACCAACACATCAACAGTGTCAAATTTTTTTAATATCCGTTCAACAGCATTTTTGCATTTGGCTTCTTTAGAAATATCAGCAGCAATTGTTAAACATTTTTTCTGGTAGCGTTCTTCAATCATTCTGGCAGTGTCTTCCGCATCTTTATGTTCACTTAAATAAATGATGGCAACATCTGCGCCTTCTTTAGCAAAAGCAATGGCTACAGCTCTGCCAATACCGCTGTCGCCACCGGTGATAATACATTTTTTGTTGAGTAATTTATCAGCACCCGGAAGATAATTATCATATTCGGGTTCAGGTTTCATTTTATATTCTGAACCCGGATGCCGCTGTGATTGCGCTGGAAAATCTTGATGTTTTTTACCGCCTTTTTGCATTATATAGAATGAGTAAAATTCTTCAAATCGTATGCCTTAAAAATTAGTTCATGTTCAGACTTTTATAATGCGACTCTATTTCATCCTTTTGGGGAAATACAACCGCAGAATATGGTTGCACAACTTTTGATATAGAAATGAAACTAGTATTAACTATGAAAAAAATATACCATTCAGTAGAAAATTCTTTTGAAAAATTTTCAGGATATGTATTAAGTGTATTAGGAAATTCAATTACGTTTATAATTGCACTGGTGCTGGTGGTTTACTGGTTATTGAACAAAAGTTTTTTTGAAGAGCCCTGGCGCGACCAGGTACGTGATGTAATACTAAGTGTAACCTTTATTAGCTTTTTTATTATTCAAAAAACATTCAATCATTTCTCGAAAGCAATGCACATCAAGTTGAATGAACTTGTATCAGCGCATGATAATGCAAGCAATAATATAGTAAATGTGGAGCAAAAATCGGAGATAGAGTTAAAAGAGATTGCAAAGGATTATGCAAATATAGCTGAAGAGAAAAAAGAAAACGAAGCGGAATAATTACATCGTTTTTAATTCGGTAACCAACTTAGTGAGTACGTCTTTTGCATCGCCAAAAAGCATATTGGTTTTCTCATTATAAAAAAGTTCATTCTCAATACCAGCGTAACCGGCATTCATGCTTCGCTTATTAACGATTATGTGTTGAGCGTTTTCAACTTCTAGAATCGGCATTCCGTAAATAGGGGAGGAGGGATCATTTTTAGCTGCCGGATTTACAACGTCATTCGCACCCACAATCAATACAACATCAGTAGTATTAAACTCAGGATTTATTTCTTCCATCTCCACCAGCTTATCATACGACACATTACTTTCCGCAAGCAACACATTCATGTGACCGGGCATACGACCTGCGACAGGATGTATCGCATATTTAACGGTTACATTGCGTTCTTCTAAAATATTTTCCAGTTCTTTAATAACGTGTTGTGCCTGTGCAACTGCTAAACCATAACCGGGAACAATAATTACTTTTTTAGAATAATTCATCAGCACTGCAGTATCGCTTACACTGATATCTTTTATTGAACCTTTCATTGAACTAGTGCTTGCTGTTGCAGTAGCACCGGATTCGCCAAAGGCACCGAAGATTACATTACCAAGTGGACGGTTCATTGCTTTACACATGGCAAAAGTTAAAATAGTTCCTGCTGACCCAACCAGAATTCCTCCTGTCTGCATAGCCTGGTTATCGTATAAAAAACCTCCTGTTGCAGCCGCCAATCCGGTGAATGAATTAAGCAATGAAATAACAACCGGCATATCAGCACCACCGATAGGAACGGTAAATAAAATTCCATAAGCAAGTGCCAGTACAAACAACAAATAAACAACCGCATGTGGTAAGTGCGAAGCGTATAAAACATAACCACCAAAGCCAAGCAATATCACTAAGAAAACATTATTGATTGTGTTATAATTCGGAAGTCGTATTGCTTTCTTCAATGTGCCGTTGAGTTTCATGAATGCAATGATGCTTCCTGAAAAAGAAACGGAACCAATGATTACACCTAAAATGATACAGAGCATCATTCCAAACCCACTCCCATGTTCAACAGCATGCGGATACTCAATCAAACCAATCAATGCAGCACATGCACCACCCATACCGTTGAAGAGTGAAACAAGCTCCGGCATTTTGGTCATCTGAACCCGCTTCGCGGTAAGCCACCCGATAATAGTACCAATGATAATTGCGAGAAAAATTAATCCGAAAACTTTTTGCGTTACTACCTGATCAGTCTGGTATAAAAATATGGTTCCGATAATTGCCAGCGTCATTCCTATGGCGCCAATCGTATTTCCCCTACGAGCAGTTTTTGGATTGCCCATCATCAGTAAACCAATGATGAAAGTTACAGATGCAACCAGATAAATTAATTCGAGAATATTTCCGTACATAAGGGAGTATAAAGTTTGTAGTTTAAAGTTTAAAGTTGTTTTGCATACTAATTAACGAATTAGCTACGAATGTTACGAATTAACGAATTCTATAGCGGCTACGATTCGTTGTATTCGTAATTCATTCGTTAATTAGTATGCAGCATTTCATAATTATTTTTTCTTCTTGAACATTTCCAACATTCTGTCTGTTACCACAAAACCTCCAACAACATTTAGTGTTCCGAGAATAACAGCAAGAAAACCTAATACAAGCGAGACATAATTACCAGGATCGCTTTTGAGCATTACGATGATTGCACCAACAATTACAACACCATGTATTGCGTTTGCACCACTCATTAACGGAGTGTGGAGTACCGTAGGAACATTCCCGATTACTTCCACACCCACGAAGATGGAGAGTATGATGATGTATAGCATTTCGCGATGTTCAGCGAGTAAAGAAAGAAAGTTTGTCATTTTTAGAGTTTAAAGTTTAATGTTTAAAGTTGCTCTTATTTTTCAATTATCAAATCATCAAATTATCACATCATCAAATTATTTTTTCATTATTTCTCCCTTGTGTGTTATCAATGATCCTTTGGTAATCTCTTCGTCCATCTCCCATTTGAAACCATCTTTGGTTGCAAGATGCATTAAGAATGCCTGGATGTTTTTTGCATAAAGATCACTTGCGTTTAATGGAAGCAATGAAGGGATGTTTGCTTCGCCAATAATAGTTACTCCGTGTTTCACCACTGTTTGATTTAATTCACTCAACACACAATTACCACCTTGCTCCACTGCCATATCCACAATCACTGAACCCATGCGCATACTTTTAACCATGTCTTCGGTAACAAGTACCGGTGCTTTTTTTCCGGGTATCAATGCAGTGGTAATTACAATGTCAGCATTGGCAATATGTTTGGCAACCAATTCCTGTTGGCGTTTTAAAAATTCTTCTGAAACACCTTTTACATATCCACCTTCCATCTTTACAGATTCATCACCTTCCACAACAATAAATTTTCCTCCGAGTGATTCAACTTGCTCTTTGGTCTCAGGACGAATGTCTGATACTTCAACTATGGCACCTAATCTTTTTGCAGTAGCGATTGCCTGTAAACCTGCAACACCTGCTCCCATTATTACAACACGAGATGGTTTGATAGTTCCGGCAGCAGTCATCAACAATGGAAAAATTTTTCCTAAAGCATTAGCGCCCATCAACACCGTTTTATAACCTGCAATGTTTGCCTGCGAACTGAGCGCATCCATTTTTTGTGCTCTTGAAATACGTGGAATGGCATCCATAGAAAATGCACTGATACCTTGCTGTGCATAAGCTTCAACAAGGGCAGGATTGGTAGCAGCCCACATAAAAGAAATGAGCACCGCATCTTTTTTCATGCTCTTGATTTCATTTGCATCAGGAGCATTTACTTTTAGAACAACATCACTTTTGCTGTAAACAGAATTTGCATCAGGTTCAATAGTTGCGCCAGCATCCGTATATTTTTCATCTGCAAAATAGGAATTCAATCCGGCACCTTTTTCAATAATAACATTAAAACCAGCCTTAATAAGTTGTGCTGTTACATCAGGTGATAGTGCAACACGGTTTTCTCGTTCTTTAGTTTCTTTGGGTACGCCTAAAATCATAAGGGGTTTTTAAAGTGGGTGCAAAGAAAATAAATTATGGGTAATGTGGGCTTACCCGTCATCGCGAGGAACGAAGCGATCTGTTTTATAGCTGTAGATGGCTTGGCCTCGCCATGGCGGAACCTTTATGAGTTGTATATTTACAAAGTGAGAAACCGCCAAATCATTTTATTAATCGGGTTTTTAGTGAGTGTATTTTGTTGTGAGGGGCAAAACCGTAATTCTATCTGGTGTTTTGGAGATTCTGCCGGTATAGACTTTAAAAACAATCAAGTTATTTATTCCAGTGTGATCAGCAGAGGAACTTGTACCTCAATATGTGATAGTATTGGCAATCTCTTATTTTATTCATCAAGTTCACCTGACGCACTTCATGCTAATACTATTAGAGCGGGTAAAGTATATTGCTCAAATAATCAATTAATGCAAAATGGTGATACCATTATTTGTAGGGCATGGTATAAGGAACACATTATTACTCCTTATCCTGGCAATACTAATTTATTTTACCTCTTCACAGCGGGAGTTACATCTATCAATGGATTTTTTTATTCCGTAATTGATATGACTCAGGATAGCGGTCGCGGTGCTGTTGTACAAAAAAATATTCAATTGCAAGGGCAAAATTTTTGGGCTAATGATGGAGTTGCTGCTGTCAAGCATGGCAATGGAAGAGATTGGTGGGTGATAATTAGGCATATTGATACCGCTAACAATGATTTTTATTTTTATCTCGTGACCCCATCAGGAGTAAATTTTGATCACGTTCAAAATATTGGTGATATTGTTCAATCAAATGCTTACAGAATTGAGCCTTCTGATGACGGAAGAAAAATCGCATGTGTATCTAATAACGGCTTACTATCCGTATATGATTTTGATAGATGTTCCGGCATGCTATCAAATGAATTAAGCATTGAGCATGAAGTTACAAATTTCAACCTTGCCCCCTGGTATTGGGATTGCGAATTATCTCCTAACGATAGTTTATTATATGTGAGTTCAGAATATACACAAAATGATTCTAACTCTTATGTTTTTCAGTACAACTTAAATGATGTTAACCCATCCCTAACCCGTGATACTGTATTTGCAATAAAACAACCCATTGTAGGAGGTCTCATAGAACTTGCACCTGATAGTAAAATATATTGGGCATGTGCTTACGAACCTCCGGGTATTTTTCCTTATCCGTATCCCGATAGTGTTCGCAATGTTTACAACGAAAACCTTAGCGTTATCAATTACCCTGATAGTCTTGATGCAGCCTGCAACTTTCAGCCATTCAGCTTTTATCTCGGTGGCAAACGCACCTATTATGGATTGCCCAACAATCCAAACTACGAGTTGGCAAAAGACAGCGGGAGTATATGCGATACATTAACGGTTGGTTTGCAAGAATTGGAAACACAAAACTCTTTTCTATTTGTTTTTTATAATCCTGCATGGCAAAAAGCATTTATCAATGCGCAAAACTTAAAAGGAAAAAATTACGCGTTGAGCGTTTATGATATTACAGGCATGCTTGTTTTTAAAGAGCAGGGAAATATAAGCCAAGGATATTTTACCAAAGATTTGAATATGCAAGGTTTTGCAAGTGGTGTTTATGTGGTTTCGCTGGTTACTGAAAAGGAAGTGTTGAATAAGAAGTTTGTGAAATCATTCTAAATAACCACCTGTTCCAGCAGTTGAATCCTATCAAAAAAAACGCAAGTTTCTTCCAGAATGACAACTGGTGTTCAACTTGTCATTCTGGAAGAAACTTGTGAAATTGCACTGCAACAGCTTGAGATTGTTTTAAGTTGATTTAGCACTATACAGGTTTGATTTTTTTTCGCATTACGTCCTGATGAATCGGGATCGTGTTTCGGATTTAGATATTCAATATTCGTATTTCGTATTTTTGCCTCATGGCAAAATACACCCAGGCATATCTTAAAAAATTAGAAGATCTTTTAAAAGATAATGGCTACGAAATACGTTACGAAAAAGGAAATTTTAAATCAGGTTTTTGTATTCTTGAAGACAAGAAAGTAGCGGTAATCAATAAATTTTCATCCATGGAAAGCCGTATTCATGCATTGGTTGAAATAGTGAATATGCTGGTGCAACAGGGTAAGATTGACCAGGATCATAAGCAGCTTTTTATTAAAAAAGCAGATGAATCAGCTGATGCATCTGCAGCGAATGCTGAGGAAATAAAAGAAATTAAATGAGCCTCACCCTCTTACCCCTCTCCCAGAAGAGAGGGAAGTCGCAGCAGACATTCATAAAGTCTAAAAATATTTAAGGTTTTGCTGAAGGTTACATTTTTAGGAACCGGAACTTCGCAGGGTGTACCCTTAATTGCATGTCAATGTGAAGTGTGCAGCAGCAATGATCCGCGTGATAAAAGATTGCGGAGCTCTATTATGTTAGAGGACGAACATACATTGATAGTGATTGACTCCGGCCCTGATTTCCGTCAACAGTTATTGAGAGAGAAAGTGCGAAAGCTGGATGGATTGGTTTTTACACATGAGCACAAAGATCATATTGCAGGCATGGATGATATACGTGCCTTCAACTACATATTAAAAAAAGAGGTGGATATTTATGCAACCCCAGAAGTGCAGAAAGCCATTGAGCGTGAGTTTCATTATGCTTTTGAAGAAATTAAATATCCGGGTATTCCACGGTTTAATTTGCATACCATCCACAATAAATCTTTTAAGGTTGGAACCATTACGTTGCAACCTATTCTGGTGAAGCATTACATGTTGGATGTGTTTGGATTCAGAGTGGGTGATTTTACTTATATCACCGATGCAAAAACAATTTCAAAAGAAGAGATTGAAAAAATAAAAGGTACGCGCATATTGGTTTTAAATGCTTTGCGCAGAGAAGAACATATTTCTCATTTCACTTTGAATGAAGCTTTGGAAATGATTGATGTTATCAAACCTGAGAAAGCTTACTTAACACATATAAGCCACCAGTTAGGTAAACATGAAATTGTAAATGCAGAACTTCCTGATGGAGTGGAGTGTGCCTATGATGGACTTGTTCTGCGGGTTACTAATTAACGAATGAATTACAAATACAACGAATGGCTATCGCACGAATTCGTTAATTGGTAACATTTATATCAGATTCGTTAATTAGTAACCCTCTCTTTTCTCAAAAACTTCCATCCTTTTTT
>JANLUX010000184.1:0-19592 GCA_031363705.1 Bacteroidota bacterium | reverse complement strand
ATTTGATTTTACCGGCAGGCACGGTAGTTACCTGGACCTTCGCTACTGAAAACACTTCGCAGTTTCGCATGTCGTTTCAGGATACCAGTTTTAATTCAGGTGGTGATGAGGATAAATACAGTGTGACCCGGAGATTGTTGCACAGCAACAGTTATTCAGTTCACACAGCTAATCAATACATGCAGAACCGCGATTCGATGAGTTACACAGTGAATGTGGTGCCTGATATGTATCCTTCCATAGAAGTAAGCCAGCAGGAGGATTCCACTTCGTTTAAAAAATTTTATTTCCATGGATTAGTGAAAGATGATTATGGATTGAGCAAGCTGCAATTCAGGTATCGTTTTTTAAAATCATCGGACAGCATTCCACATTCAGAAGAATTACATGCTGAGAATATTTCAATTAACCGCAGTACACAAGATCAGTTCTTTCATTACTGGGATTTGACAAAAGTTAATCTTCAGCCTGGTGATGAGTTGGAATATTATTTTGAAGTGTGGGATAATGATGGTGTGAATGGAAATAAATCATCGCGCAGCCAATCCAATATTTTTAAAGCACCAACTGATCGCGAGCTTGCGGAGGATAAAGACAAGAAAAATAAAGAGCTGAAAGATGATTTGAGTGAGGGGTTATCCAAAGCAAAGAAGTTGCAGAAGGATATGAGCCAGGTAAGCAAGGAAATGTTGAACAAGAAAAACCTTGATTACGAAGACAAGAAAAAGATTTCAGACTTACTGGAACAACAAAAGCAACTAGAAGAGAAAGTTAAGGAAATACAAGAGAAAAGCGCGCAGAATCAACAAAAGCAAAGTGAGTTCAGAAGAGAGAACGAAGAGCTTGCAGAAAAGCAACGTCAGTTACAAGAATTGTTTGACAAACTGATGAGCCCGGAAATGAAAGAGATGATGAAAGAGCTGGAGAAGCTGATGGCGCAGATTGACAAGCAACAGTTGCAGGAGATGATGGACAAGATGAAACTCGAGAACAAAGATTTGCAGAAGGAACTGGATCGGGCATTGGAATTGTTTAAGCAACTGGAACTGGAGCAGAAGATAAAAGAGACGACTGAAAATTTAGAGAAGCTTGCCAAAGAACAAGAGAAGCTGTCAGAAAAATCAGATGATAAAAACTCTGATGCTAAAGATTTAGAGAAAGAGCAAAAAGATTTAGGTCAGAAGTTTGATGAACTGAAAAAAGATTTAGACGATATTGAAAAGAAAAATGAAGAGCTTGAAGACAAGAAAGATTTAAGCAATACAGAAGAAGATCAAAAGAATATTGAAGAGGATATGAAGCAAAGCGAGCAGCAGCTGGGTGAAGGAAAGAAATCCAAAGCAAGCAAATCGCAAAAAAGTGCTTCAGAGAAAATGCAGCAGATGGCTGACAAAATGAAAAAGGCACAGGAAGCAGATGAAGCAGAACAGAACGAAGAAGATGCCCAGGCGATGCGTGCCCTTCTCGAAAATATTTTACGATTCTCATTTGACCAGGAGGCATTGATGGAAGACCTTAAATCCATTGATATTAATAATCCGCGTTATCTAAAGCTTTCTCAGCAACAGCGAAAATTAAAAGATGATGCAGGTATGATTGAAGACTCTCTTCTTGCATTAAGCAAACGCGTGATACAGATACAGGCAGCGGTAAACGAACAGATAACTGCCATTAATGATAATGCGGAGAAGGCCATTGCGAATCTACAGGACCGGTTTGTTCCACAGGCAAGAAGCAACCAGCAATATATTATGACAGCGGCTAACAATCTTGCATTGATGCTGAGTGAATCGCTGAACCAGATGCAGCAGCAGATGATGTCACAAAAACCGGGTGATGGAAAATGTAAAAAACCGGGGAAAGGTAAACCCGGACCTTCAGCAGCTGATTTAAAAAAGATGCAGGAAAAACTTTCGCAGCAGTTGAAAGATATGAAGGGCAAAATGCAAAACGGGAAAAAACCTGGTGAAAAACCTGGTGAAAAACAAGGTATGGGAATGGGTATGCCTGGCATGAGTGAAGAGTTGGCCCGAATGGCTGCACAACAGGAAGCCATCCGCAATGCATTGCAGGAATTAAACAATACAGAGAATAAGGATGGGCAAGGTAAGTTGGGAGATCTGGGAAAAATTGCCAAGCAGATGGAGGAGAATGAAAAAGATATTGTTAACAAACGTATCACAGAAGAAACGCTTAAACGCCAGCAGGATATATTAACCCGCCTGCTCGAAAGTGAAAAAGCTGAGCGTGAACGCGATCAGGAAGAGAGAAGAGAATCCAATGAGGCAAAAAATACTATATATCGAAACCCTCCTCAGTTTGAGGAATATAAAAAGCTCCAGATGCGTGAAACAGAATTGTTGAAAACCATTCCGCCTTCGCTCACTACCTTTTATAAAAACTTAGTTAATTCGTACTTTCAAAGCATCGAGAACTAATTATGATGATGAACCCCGCAAAACCAAATTCAAAAATGCAAATCGTTTCTCAGCCTGAGAGCATAAACCTTGTAGAGAAACTGATTGACGAAATAAAAACGGATAATAACATCCACGAAGAATGTTATGGCAATATGCTTGTTGCAGTAACAGAGGCTGTTAATAATGCTATCCAGCATGGTAATAAATACGATGCTGAAAAAATGGTTCATATCTCTTACGAGGTGGAGCCAGACCAGGTTTCTTTTGTTATAACCGATGAAGGCAAAGGGTTTGATTATATGAATCTTCCTGATCCTACAGACCCTGAGAACCTGGAAAAACCCACAGGACGTGGAGTTTTCCTGATGAAACATCTCGCTGACCAGATTATTTTTTCAGAGAACGGCAGAGTGGTGGAACTGTATTTTAAAACAGGTGGGCATATACTAGAATAAAAATAAAGTTGGGGAAACCTGATATCTTATTTATTTCAGAGGACATTAAGTTTACTTTACAGAGTAAGAATGCAATTCGTTTATGGTTGCATGAGTTGATCAATTCAGAAAATTTTCATATTCATCATCTTAATTTTATTTTTTGCAGTGATAAATATTTGCATAAAATCAATGTGCAATATCTGAATCATGATGATTATACTGATGTAATCACTTTTGATAATTCAAACGTTAAGGGGAGTGTCGAAGGTGATGTTTTTGTCAGTATTGAACGAATTAAAGAAAACGCAAAGACTTTAAAAAACAATTTTTCAAATGAGCTTCACCGGGTAATGGCACATGGTGTTTTGCATCTCTGTGGCTATAAGGACAAGTCTCCAAAAGCTAAGCTGGCCATGACACGCAAGGAGGATTATTATTTATCTTTGCGCTCCTTTTTGTAAATCAAGGAATAAAGCAATACATCCTGTAGAAATTAAAAAATGTTGTATCCTGAATATGATGTGATTGTTGTTGGTGCCGGTCATGCGGGTTGTGAGGCAGCAGCTGCAGCAGCCAATATGGGTTCAAAGGTTTTATTGATTACAATGAACCTGCAGACTATAGCCCAGATGTCGTGTAATCCTGCTATGGGTGGCATTGCCAAAGGTCAAATTGTTAGGGAGATAGATGCTTTGGGAGGTTACTCAGGTATAGTAAGCGACCGAAGCATGATACAATTCAGAATGTTAAATCGTTCCAAGGGACCTGCTATGTGGAGCCCACGCACACAGAATGACCGGATGCTTTTTGCCCAAGAGTGGAGAACCATATTAGAACAAACTCCAAATGTGGATTTCTGGCAGGATATGGTTAATTCCCTAATTATAAAAGAAAATCGTGTTTGTGGGGTAGTTACATCAATGGGTTTGGAGTTTAAAGCTAAATCAGTTGTGTTAACTAACGGTACATTTTTAAACGGAGTTATTCATATCGGGGATAAAAAATTTGGTGGAGGTCGTACTGGAGAAAAGGCATCTACCGGCATAACAGAACAATTAGTAAATCTTGGTTTTGAAAGTGGCAGAATGAAAACCGGAACTCCTCCACGATTGGATGGTCGTTCACTGGATTATTCCAAAATGGAAGAACAAAAGGGCGATGAAATTCCCGGAAAATTTTCCTTTACTGATACAACGCCTTTAAAGGTGCAACGAAGTTGTTATATTACCTATACCAATGAATCAGTTCACGAAATTCTTAAAACAGGATTTGAGAAATCTCCCATGTTTACAGGAAGAATCCAAGGAATTGGACCTCGTTATTGTCCTTCTATAGAAGATAAAATAAACCGTTTTGCTGAAAGGGATCGTCACCAGCTTTTTGTTGAGCCCGAAGGATGGAATACAGTGGAAATTTATTTAAATGGCTTTTCTTCTTCCTTACCTGAAGATGTGCAATATGAGGCATTAAAGCAAATTCCAGGATTGGAAAATTGTAAAATGTTTCGACCTGGATATGCCATAGAATATGATTACTTCCCACCTGTTCAATTAAATCATACGCTGGAAACGAAGCTTATTTCTAATCTTTATTTTGCTGGTCAGATAAATGGAACAACGGGATATGAAGAAGCAGCTTGCCAGGGATTAATGGCAGGTATCAATGCTCACAGGAAGATTAATAAGCAATCAGAAATTGTTTTAAAACGTTCAGATGCATATATTGGTGTCTTGATAGATGACCTTATTACAAAGGGCACCGATGAACCATATAGAATGTTTACTTCGCGAGCTGAATTCAGGACATTACTCAGACAAGATAATGCGGATGAAAGACTAACGCCTTTAGGTTTTGAGATTGGTCTTGCTTCGCAGGATAGAATGAATAAAGTAGCAGAGAAAAGATCAAAAGTCTCATCTGTTATTACTTATCTAAAAGAGAATGGAGTAGGTCCTGATTTAGCCAATCCGTGGTTAGAATCCAAAGGAACGGACTCTGTAAAACAAAAAGTTCGTTATTATAACTTACTTACCAGACCACAGATTAATCTTCCTGAAATGATTGAAGCTTTTCCTGCTTTAGCTAGCGAGATTACAGGATTCAATATCTCAAATGATGTAATAGAGCAAGTTGAAATAACAATTAAATATGAAAGCTATATTATTAAAGAAAATGAAGTAGTAGAGAAGATAAATCGTTTGGAAGATTTAACACTATATGAGCAGTTAGATTATAATCAGATCAACGCTTTATCAAAGGAAGCTCGCCAAAAACTCGGTAAAATACGACCTAAAACATTGGGCCAGGCATCTCGTATAAGCGGTGTTAATCCTTCTGACATTTCCATTTTAATGGCTTATATGGGACGATAATTTTCACGTGGAACAATATGGAAACCTTAGTAGAATGTCCAATATGTAAACACAAGGAATTTTCCACATTTTTAAAATGCAAAGATTATACTGTTTCACATGAAACATTTCAAATAGTAAAATGCCAATCTTGTGAATTAGTATTTACTAACCCCAGACCTGATCATCAAGAAATTGATAGATATTATAAATCTGACGCCTACATTTCTCATAGTAATTCCACAAAAGGATTATTAAATTTCGTTTATCAAAAAATTCGAAAAATTGCAATCAAAGCGAAGGTAAACCTTATTAAATCATTAAATCCATCTCAAAAATCCATCTTAGATTATGGTTCTGGTACAGGAGAGTTTTTAAATGCGATGAAAACAAAAGGGTGGAGCTGCAAAGGAATTGAGCCATCACCAGAAGCCAGAGAGATGTCAAAGTCAAACTACAATCTCGATATTGAGAATCCGAAAGCTTTAGAAACAATTAATCAGGGTAAATATGGATTAATTACCTTGTGGCATGTATTGGAACATATTCACAATCTAAAGGCTACTATATATTCATTAGAGAAGACTTTAGGAGCTGGAGGGTTTATTATAATTGCGGTTCCTAACCGCGAATCATGGGATGCAGATCATTATAAGGAATACTGGGCAGCTTACGATGTACCAAGGCATTTATATCATTTCTCAAAAAAAGATATCGTTTCACTATTTACTAATTTGGGCTTTCAATTAATTGCGATTCGACCGATGTTTTATGATCCGTTTTATATTTCCATACTTAGTGAAAAATACAAGAATGGGAAAACAAATTATTTGAATGCTTTTATTAACGGAATAAAAACCACAGTAATAGGTAGAAAGGAAATAACCAAAAATTCCAGTTTGATTTATATTTTTCAAAAAGCTAATAGCTGAGTTAATGTTTTCTAATAGCTGATAAATATTTACACCTGTTCTTTAAAAAAAAATGCGCTACGCTATTGTTGATATTGAAACAACCGGAAGTTATCAAAGAAAGCATGCTATTACTGAAATCGCAATTCTTATACACGATGGTAAAAAAATTGTAGATTCATTCGAAACGCTTATCAATCCCGAAACAAGTATAGCACCATTTGTTTCGAGAATGACCGGAATAACCAATCAAATGCTTAATAATGCTCCTAAATTTCATGAAGTAGCAAAACAGATTTGGACCATGACAGATGATGCAGTTTTTGTAGCGCACTCGGTCAATTTTGATTTTTCTTTTATACGGGAAGAATTCAAAAGCCTGGGAGCTGATTATAAGCGAAAGAAGTTATGTACTGTGAGGTTAAGCAGGAAAATATTTCCCGGTTATTCTTCTTACAGTCTTGGAAATATCTGCGGCCATCTTGGAATTGATATCAGCAACCGTCATCGCGCTATGGGGGATGCAGCAGCTACAGCTTATCTGTTTAATTTGTGTTTGCAATACGACAAAGAGGATGTGATTAAAAAGTCACTCAACAAAAACTCAAGAGAAGCATTGCTTCCTCCGCATTTACCAAAAGAGGTTTTTGAATCGTTGCCTGAAAAAACCGGTGTATATTATTTTCATGATGAGCACGGAAAAATAATATATGTAGGTAAAGCAATTGATATCAAGAGCAGAATTTATTCTCATTTAACTGGAAAGGGATCTGCGAAGCTTCCGTTTCTTACTGCAATTGCAAATATTACTTATACACTTTGCGGAACGGAATTAATTGCATTGCTGCTCGAATCTCATGAAATAAAACGATTGTTTCCTCTTTATAATCAAGCACAGAAATTTAATCGTGGCAATTATGTACTTGTTGACTATTTTGATATGGATGGCATTCATCATTTGATGTATGCCAAAACCCATCCATCACTTCAGCCACTCACTACATTTAAAAGTTTTGAGGCGGCACGGGAGTTTATGTCATCATTCACCAGCACCTATAACTTATGTCCTAAATATTGCGGAATACAAACCTGCAACGGACCTTGTTTTGATTACCAGCTAAAAAAATGCAGCGGAGTTTGTGCTGGTGTTGAGGATGTAGATGAATATAACGATCGTGTAAGCATTGCGATACAAAGCTTAAGCAAGAACCTCGCAACAAAAATGATTGTGGATGAAGGGAGAACTTGGAATGAAAAATCTGTTGTGCTGATTGAGAATGGAATTTATAAAGGATTTGGTTATTTTGATTCAGGCGTTAAGATAAATACTATTGAAGAAGCCAGAAATATTATACAACCATATAAACATAATGCAGATGTTCAGCGGATATTGAATGTATCTGTTACTCAATAAAAATCTCTCCTTTTAAATAAAGTTTTGCATCTCCAACCATTTCAACTCTTTCATTTCTTAACCTGCAAATTAATTCTCCTCCACGTGATGAAATTTGTAATGCACTTAACTCTGTTTTATTCAGTTGCTTACTCCAATAAGGTGTGAGTAATGTGTGTGACGAACCAGTAACAGGATCTTCATTAATACCCATTTTAGGCACAAAGAAACGTGAAACAAAATCAACCTCATTACCACATGATGTTATAATAACTCCTTCATAAGGTAATTCTTTTATCAGATTAAAATCAGGTGCAGTATTTTGCACTTCATGTTGATTTTTTAATACAATCATTAATTTTCTTTTTCCAGCATGCACTTCAGAGGGTTTTATTTTTAATGCATCTTCTATTGAATCACTGCTTTCAATTTGTCGCGGAGTTTCACCAGGGAAATCTAAAACAAATTTCTTTCCTTCTCTACTTACCATCAAGGCACCGCTCATAGAGTGAAATGTGATGGTGTTTTGATGGTATGCCAAATATTCAAACATCACATACGCGCTTGCAAGTGTTGCATGACCACACAATGGAATTTCATCAACCGGAGTAAACCATCTTAATTCAAATTCATTACCACGTGGAACAATAAAAGCTGTTTCACTTAAATTGTTTTCGGCTGCAATCTTTTGCATTAGGTCATCAGGCAACCATGCGTCCAACGGACAAACAGCAGCAGGATTTCCTTTGAATAAATGCGAAGTAAACGCATCTACCTGATAAATTGGAAGTGATTTCATATCAATGTGGTTGTGAAATAGTTTCAAATGAATAACCTTGTTCTGTAAAACACTTTAATACTTCAGGAAGTGCATACAACATTTTATCAGCAGCCTTTACACTATCATGAAAAACAATGACAGATCCATTCCGGCTATGCTTAATTACATTTTGTAAACATTGCTCACAGGTAACACTTGCTTCAAAATCATAACTCAACACATCCCACATTACAATTTTATAATTTTTACGGAGTGAAATATACTGGGCAGGAGTTATTCTTCCATAAGGTGGGCGAAACAATTTTGATGATATAAATGCCGAAGCATTATTCACATCATTAACATATTTATTTAAAGAAGTTTTAAATCCATTAAGATGATGATAAGTGTGATTGCCGACAGCATGATTATTTTTTTGTAAAAGAGAATATTCAAAAGGATGTTTTTCCACATTATCACCTACGCAAAAAAAAGTGGCTTTAGCATTGTATTGATTTAACAAGTCAATAACCTTTGGCGTTATTTCAGGTATTGGGCCATCATCAAATGTGAGATATAATTTTTTTTCTTGTGTAGGAACCTTGCACAAGATGGAGGGGTAAATCCATTTTAAAAAAAAAGGTGTTCTTATTTTCATTTCTATAAAAGAATGACAAATTTATAATTACTCGGTTGCTTTTGTTGGAATCTAAATGGTGTTTATGGAAATAAAAAAAGCCTCCGAAACTCAGAGGCTCTAACTATTTGATTTTGAAGTGGGAGCTACAGGGTTCGAACCTGTGACCCTCTGCTTGTAAGGCAGATGCTCTGAACCAGCTGAGCTAAGCTCCCTTTACCCTTCCTGACCTGACAGACAAGATTTTAATTGGGGGATGCAAATATAGATAGCCATAGGATATATCCAAAAAACATTTGAACATTTAAGCACTTATATTTGTACTTTCCAATTCATCGTCTTGTCAAAGAAAACTAAAATACCTGAAGAGCAACTCGTTCAGCTTTTAAAAAATAAAGACCGGGAGGCATTTGCTATTTTATATGATAATTATTGTAATGCATTGTATGGAGTAGTTTTTCGTATTGTAAATGACGAGCCGTTAGCACAGGATATTTTGCAGGAGGTTTTTGTAAAAATCTGGAAGAACATGGAGTTTTATGATTCATCGAAAGGAAGACTTTTTACATGGCTTATTAATATTACACGCAATACGGCTATTGATAAATACCGATCTCAGGAATTTAGGCAACATGCTAAAAACCAGAAGTTGGATGATTCCGTAAATCAGGTTAACATGGCATCAAGTGTAAATACAAAGGTGGATCATATTGGTTTAAAAGAACAGATTTCTCAGCTTAAGCCTGAGTACATTCAAATGGTTGACTTATTATATTACCAGGGATATACTCATGAAGAAGTGGCAAAAGAGTTTAATATACCACTAGGTACAGTCAAAACAAGAATAAGAGCTGCAATTATGCAATTACGTGAAAAATTAATGGTTAATTAGTGGAGATTAAAGATCAAATATCGTCTGGTTTGTTAGAGAGTTACGTGCTCGGCTTAACTTCTGAAGAAGAAAACCGGCAGGTAACAAATCTTATTCAGCAACATACATATATTAAAGAAGAAATCGTTGCTATTGAACAAGCCTTAATAGCATATGCAAGTGAACAAGTGAAAGCACCATCTGCAAAAATTAAAGATTCGGTACTCAGCCAAATTAACAATTCATCAGAGAAAAAAGTTATTATGCATCCTGCTGCCGTTGCTGAGGAAAGAAACAGCAATGCAATCCGGCTTTTAGTAGCCGCTTCTGTTTCATTATTTTTAATCAGCGCTGCTGGCAATTTTTATTTATATAATAACTGGAAAAATGCAGAACACCTTGTGGCGGCTTTAAGCAATGAGAAGGATCAGCTTGCACAGGAATTAAATGTGCAGCAGACGAAGTATAAATTAATGGGAAGCGACATGGCTGTTTTACAATCACCATTTAATAAGCATGTGATGCTGAAAGGTATGCCTGTTGCCCCAGATGCGATGGCAATGGTTTACTGGAATACACAAACACACGAAGTATTTGTGAATGTACATAAGCTCCCTGCTCCACCTGCAGGTAAGCAATACCAATTATGGGCGTTGGCTGACGGTAAACCTATTGATGCAGGTGTTTTTGATGTTACAGACACATCACATGTACAAAAAATGAAAGTGATTGAAAACGCACAGGCTTTTGCTGTGACTTTAGAAAATGCAGGTGGAAGCTCAACACCTACTTTGACCGCCATGTATTTGATGGGTGAGATTTAATTTCAAAAAAAAGTTTTTTAGTACAAAGCCCTTCGGTTAAACATAATATATCCTAAGTGAAATATAACTGAGAAGGGGTTTTCGCGTTTGTCGTAATAATTTAAACTTAAGCTCACCGGTCCGATGGGAGAATTATAAACTGCATTGGCTGTACCAATAAAATATCTCTTATTGAAATCTTCTCCATAAACTGCTTTGTTATTTATGACCGGCAAAATTTCATTGAAGGGTTGAAACACATAACCTTCCAGTCTGAAATCAACGGAATTATTAATTGCTATGATGGTTTTCAATCCGCTTCCAACAAAATTGTGAGCGCGGAAATTTTCAAGAAACAATGTTTTGGTTTCCTGTAAAGGATAAAATGTGGGGGCAGCTAAAACACTGGCTGTATAATTTGCAAAAAACGGTTGACCGCTTAAAGTGAGCTCTCCATAAAACCCAAAACGCAGTTTCCAGAGGTGAGTGAAATAATTATCATACACAATACTTCCCTGCGGATAATTATGATAATTTTTTACAGTGTCACGCAATGAATTTGTAGAACCCGGAATAGTATTTTCTCTTCCGAATACATACCGGAATCTGATATTAAGATAGGTGCCATCATTCGCATACATTTTTCTGTTTAATGTGCTTCGCTCTAACTCAAGTGACGCACTAATTCCATCAAATTTTGTTAAATCATTAGTGTCACTTTGTGTGAATTGCCTTGTTTGATAATAACGATTGTTCAGCTTGAACCACGAAGCACCAGCAATAACTTTTGCTTTATTGCGGGCGGGTACACCAAAATTAACAGCGTAACTCCTGTCATATTGAACCAGGTAAGATGGCTTGATATCATTTATAAAAGTATTGCTGCTTTTATAAAAGTCCCATTGATTAATTGTAGCCGATGGTTCAATATACAAAGGAAATTTGCCCGGTATATCAATACGTAATCTGGCCATACTGGAGTTATATAACTTGCCGAAATAAACATTTCCAGCTGCTTTATAGCTTAAGCGACCCCAGTAGTTATGCTGAAAACCAACAAACCCTGTATTGATTGGTCGTGACGAAAAATTACCGCCAAAATCCACCATTAAACCATTGGCGCGTTTTGCGTCAAGATGGAAATCATAATTATGCGAATCAGGATTATATAAAATGTGTGGAAACAAATAACGGATGTTATCATCGGCAACTAATTTGAAATAGGCTTTGCTTAATTGTTTGAGATTAATACATTCATTAGATGGATTTAAAATTTTGCGGATGTAAATAGCTTTATCAGCGCTCACGCCATGAATATAAATCTGATCAATAATAATTTCATTCTTAGGTTCGCGGAAATATCTTCTGCGTTGGGTGAGTTGTAATATATCTGTTTCACGTACTGTATTTTCTTTAATGCGTTGCATGGCACGCATTGTAGATGTATAACCTGAATCAATCGCGGTTTTTATCCTGCTGTAATCAAACGAGCTCATGTATTTAATATCCGGCTCAATAATGATGTCTACTTCCCTCGGAACTTTATAATTAGTAGATTGATAAAGCATCGTTTTAATCTGTGTGAGAAAATTTCCTTCAAAAGGAATATCCGGCAAGCCTGCTGCATTAACACCGATGATTACATCCGGGTTAAAATCCTGTTGCATAATGTCAACAGGGAAATTATTATAGATACCGCCATCAAATAAAATTTTGTTGTCGAGCAAAACGGGAGCATAATAAAACGGAAAAGCCATGGATGCTCGCACTGCCATTGCCAGATCTCCATTGCGGAAAACAATGGGTTGTTTATTGGTGATATCAGCAGCAACACATCTGAACGGCACCACAAGACTATCAAAATTATAACCTGCCAGCATGGATGGTGCTGCTGCACGTTCTGATAAAGCGAAATCAATTTCAGCAGGATTAACTACGTTACTTGGCAATTGAGTGCGTAACACTGAATCAAGCACAAATTTTACCGTAACCCATGAAGCATCAGGAGGATTTTTTTTAAAGTAATAAGTATTGTCATCATCAAAAATGCCGCTTGAAATCAACATAAAGCTTTTGGTTGTCACAAGCCTTTCCATTTCTTCCGGTGTATATCCCATTGCATACATGCTTCCTATATATGCTCCGGCAGATGTACCGGTTATGTAGTCTATGGGAACATGATTTTCTTCAAGCGCTTTAAGAACACCGATATGTGCCATGGCACGCATACCGCCACCACTCAATACCAAACCAACTTTTTGTGCAGTGGACTTATTAAGGAGAAAGCAAAAGAGAGCTAACAGTAAAAAACGGTTTAACAACATACAGCTAATGAAGCAAAACAAAAATAGATCAAAACCTTCATAAATTTTTTCTCAGTTCAAGGAAGTAAGCAGGTGATTTAATGAGTCGTGATCCATACCAGGAAAACATTTCTCCATCCACTAACAACACTTTTGATTGGGGACAGATATTTTGAAAATACGCTTTATGTTTTTCTTTAAATGGATAAGGCTCACTGGATAGCAGGATAAATTCAGGGTTAGCTTTTTGTAAATCATTTTCAGTTACTTTAGGATAACGATTATTTTTTCCGAAGACATTTTTAAAACCACAATGCTTCATCATTTCATTAATAAAAGTATCATTGCCAATAGTCATCAAAGGTTCATTCCAGATAAAGTATGCAGCAGTGAGTGCTTTAAAGTTTTTCAATTTTAAAAACTCATTTTTTATTTGTTGATTAATTACAACTGACTGATTATGTTGATTTGTAATTACACTAATTTGCTCAATCATTTCATAAGCATCATTCAAAGTTTTGATGTCAGTTATCCAAACGGGAAATTCTTTCATAAGTATTTCCAATTCCTGTTGTGAATTCTCTTCTTTGTTTGCGATAATTAAATCAGGCTTAAGATTTCGTATTGTTTCTAAATTTAATTGCTTGGTTCCGCCAACTCTTGTTTTGCTGCGAAACCATTTTTCAGGATGAATACAAAATTTAGTGATGCCAACAATCTCTGCATCCAAACCTAAATCATAAAGTAATTCTGTTTGAGAAGGAACAACGGAGATGATTCTTTTGGGAGATTGAAGTAAATTAATTTTATTATTCAACTGATCACTATATATCATGATGAGTTAAAGCCAGAATTTAATTTATATCTGCAATTGTCAATGTTTTCTTATTGACATTAATAATTTTATTACTCACGATTCTGGGCTTTCCAAAATTGAAACTTAATAAAGTGTGATTTTCACCATTGGTGAATACTGTTTTCGAGTTGTTAATGAGCACTTTTGAATCATTATAATTTTTATAAAACCAAAAATAATATTCCGCTTTTAATTTTTTATAAACCTGGAAGTCATTATTCATTACTAAAACGTCATTGAACTCATTTAACAAACAAATATCTGTTGTGTCTAATTTTAAAAAGCTTGTACAGAGTGAATCCTCTGGAATATAGATGTTCCTGGTATCAAGCAAATGATTGATATTACCATATTTATTTTCTTCTAAATTGGTGGATTGGATAATTGAATCACCAAGCAAGTTAAATTTTATAATACTATTTTTTAACAACAGTATTAAGGTATCACTATTAATTTTCCAGTCGCTTATGTATTCTTTTATTTTTAATGGAGAGGTTCGAATTGTTTTACCGGTTGCTTTATCAATAATAGAAAGGTAAGGATTGCCATATTCAATTCTGCGGTTGTTTTTAAAGGCATATCCGGTATTGATCAACAATAAATTATTTTTATAAATAGTTAAAACAGTTGTTCCTGTATTTTTTTCGTCAAGCGATTCTTTCCAAATTACCTTTCCAGAATAGTTTACGCAAACAAGTTCATTATGTGAAGCAAGATAAATCAGACTATCAATAATTAAATTGGAAGAAAGATTATGAAGAATATCGGGACCTGTGGGAACCACTCCAACACCAAACAATGCAGCCATGGCTACTCCACCAGCTATTCCTGCAATCATTCCGCCATATATTTTTTTTCCTGTGGTCATTTCATAATCCCACCCATTGCCATTTAGCAAATTGATGGAATGAATACCTGAACATGCTAAAATTAATGTTGAATCATTAATATATTTTGAGTCATTCCATCCAAACCCATCTTTCAAATCACGATCAGCTATCTCTCTGCCATCACTTAAATTGTAGGATCTTAAATGCCTGTTGTAACCAATGTTTAATTTATAATTAACAAACCGGATAAGATGATCGTTGGTCCACATTAGTTTACCATCACCCTTATTAAATGCTTCGGTTTTTCCCTGTGAGGACATTATTATCCGGTCAGATGTTGCAATCATGTCAAAAGACATTTTCAATTCTTTAGTCCATTGAAAAATTTTATGTTCAACATTTAATACTGCTAAAGATCCTTTGTTTTTAAAATATTTTTCACCTGATTTGCGGAGCACCAATGAAATGTTGTTTTGTAAAGAATCAATATCTATGTCATAAATATCATAGTTGAAATTAAATTGTATTCCCTTGATTTCATTTTGAGTTATGGAGTTGGTTCCAACAATTATCTCTTCAGAAGAAAAAAGATTGTTTTTCTTCTGAGAATATACGGAAGTAAAACAAACGCAAAAACACAACAGTAAAAAAAATTTCATTTATAAGCCTTCCTTAAACCTATCTCGCCATCACATCCACAATATCAAATCGTGTGATGATGTAGTTTTTATCCTGCTTAAAATCTTTTACCAGCACCGCATCTTTTCCGTTACTCATCATTTTAGAAATCACTTCAATCGGAGTGGTGATGTCAACAAAAGGCAGTGCTTCGGTCATGATGGTTTCAACAGATTGGTTTTTTATCTCCGGATTTTCTAAAATTTTATTGAAGACCAATTGTTCATTCACTGAACCTAAGATACGGTTGTCAGCCGTTACAGGTAACTGTGAAATATTGTTTTCGGTAATCAGCTTTAGTGCTTTTGCAATGGTGTCTTTCTTATCAATCGTTATCAGCTCCACATTTTTTCGTGATGCAACAATGTCCTGTGCAGTAAATCCTTTCTTATCAATGTATCCCATCTTGAGCATCCATTCATCATTAAAAATTTTTGCGAGATAACGTGTACCGTGATCATGAAAAATTACAACTACCACATCATCTTTAGTAAGCTTATCTTTTAATTGATGTAATCCGGCAATTGCAGAACCTGCAGAATTACCAACCCAGATACCTTCTTTCTTTACGATCTCACGCGTCATCAAAGCCGCATCTTTATCAGTCACTTTTTCAAAAAGATCAATCACTGAGAAATCATAATTTTTCGGAATAAAGTCTTCACCTATTCCTTCTGTTACATAAGGATAGATTTCATTTTTCTCCAGCTTACCTGTTTCATGAAATTTTTTCAGCGCTGAACCGTAAGTGTCGATTGCCCAAACTTTAATCTTCGGATTTTTTTCTTTCAGAAACATTCCTGTGCCTGTAATTGTTCCTCCGGTTCCTGCACCAACAACAAGGTGTGTTATTTTTCCTTCAGTCTGCTCCCAAATCTCAGGACCTGTTTGTTCATAGTGAGCTTGCCGGTTACTTAAATTATCATATTGATTTGGATAAAATGAATTCGGAATTTCTTTGCTCAATCTTGCTGAAACAGAATAGTAAGAACGCGGATCTTCCGGTTCAACATTTGTTGGACAAACAATCACTTCTGCACCAAAGGCTCTCATCGCATCCACTTTTTCTTTTGACTGCTTGTCTGTTGTGGTGAAAATGCATTTATATCCTTTCACAATGGCAACAATAGCAAGCCCCATTCCTGTGTTGCCTGAGGTACCTTCTATAATTGTTCCACCCGGTTTTAATTTTCCTGCTTTCTCAGCGTCTTCTATCATCTTCACAGCCATGCGGTCTTTGATGGAATTACCGGGATTAAAAGTTTCTACTTTGGCAAGCACCAACGCAGGTATATCTTCAACTACTTTATTGAGCTTAACTAATGGCGTGTGACCAATGGTTTCAAGGATATTTTTACTATACATGAGAATCTGAATTTTTAAGGGGGCGAAGTTAATGTTTTGCGTCATTGCGAGGAACGAAGCAATCTGTTTCATAGCGTGAGATTGCTTCGTTCCTCGCAATGACGGTAATTTTCATTATTGATGATGATAACTCTCATTGCGCAAAATAGTCATTGCCCGATAAAGCTGTTCTGAAAAAATTAATCTCGCCATTTCATGTGTAAATGTAAGTCGTGATAAAGTGATAATGGCATTTGCACGTTCGCGTAAAATATTTTCAAAACCATACGCTCCTCCAATCACAAAAACAATAGCTCTTGGATTTTTATTAATCACTTGTTGTAACCACGCTGCAAATTTTACTGAGCTGAATTCTTTTCCTTTCTCATCCAATAACACCACAAAATCAGTCGGCTTGATTTGTTTTAACAATAAATCATTTTCTGCGTTTCGGTTGGTTTCAACATTCGCTTTTGTTTTTGTTTCTTTTAATTCAACATACTCCACAGGCAAATAATGTTGAAGCCTCTTGAGATAAAGCTGAATTCCTTCACTGATAAAAGTCATTTTTGTTTTACCGGGAGAAATAATTTTTATTGTCATTTGTTGAAGGTGTGGGTAATTAGCGTAACTGAGGTAATTGACATAATTCGTAACATTCGTATCCATTCGTTAATTGGTATGCAGCATTCGTAAATTCGTATTGATTCGTATTCGTAGATGGCATGATTCGTATTCGTAGATTACTTTTGTTGCCATGAATATTTCAACGGCTGAATTTATATGCAGCAACACAAAGATGGAAAAGCTGCCCGAAGTCAGATTGCCTGAATTCGCTTTTATCGGTCGTTCCAATGTTGGTAAGAGTTCGTTGATTAATATGCTTACCAAACGTAAAGGGTTGGCAAAAACTTCCAACACTCCCGGTAAAACGCAAACTATCAATCATTTTATCATCAACAATAACTGGTACTTAGTTGACTTGCCTGGATATGGATTTGCAAAAGTTGCACAAACTACACGTGGAACATGGGAGAAAATGATCAGCCAGTATTTACAGCAACGACTGAATCTTATGAATGTGTTCGTACTGGTTGACATAAGACTCACTCCTCAGAAAAATGATTTGAATTTTATTAATCGTTTAGGAGAACTTGCTATTCCGTTCGCAATTGTTTTTACAAAAGCAGACAAATTACCAAAAACAAAAATTCAGCTCCAGGTGGATGCGTATAATAAAACCTTGCTTGAATACTGGGAAGAACTGCCAAAGCAATTTGTTACCTCCGCTGAAAATGCATTGGGAAGAGAGGAGTTGCTGGATTATATTGAAACGATCAGTAAACAATATAAGAAGCCCTAAATTAGTTTTGATATTGTTTCAATGCATTTTGATAGGCTTTCTTTATTTCAGTTACCATCGATTTTGGTTTTAGCACTTTAACATTATCGCCAAAGGAAAGAAGTTCCATAACAAAATCATGAGTAACATACAGTTTCAATTTTATTTGCAATTCATTTTTGTTGTCAATCAAAACTTGTTGTGTTTCGTGAATTGGCAACGACTTAATGTATTTTCCCTGAAAGGCATTAAACGATAGAATAATTTCCTGCGGCATTCATTTTATTAACTGTAATTTTGATTCATGCAAACTATCGAGCTTACGATAACAATGATTGCTCACGGAGAAAAAATCATTCGTGGATTTTCCGATTCCAGTTGTATCTTTGAAAAAAATTAATACCTATGATTTCGGCATCGCAATCGCTTAAGATTTATGAATTATTAAACAGGAATTTCAAAAACGAAGAAGATGCTAAATCTTTTAGTTACAGAGATTGAAGCCGTAATTGAAGGTCGGTTTCAGATGGAGCGCGACCGTTTGGCAACCAAAGAAGACCTCGCAAAAATGGAAACAAGAATAGTTTTGTGGATGGTAGGATTTAATACAATTTTAGCAGGATTGATTATTGCCGCTTTTAAATTATTTTAAGCGCTTTTTAATATTGCTTAAAAGCCCTCTGGTGTTCTGCCTTTATTTTACTCACCAATGATTTAGGTTTTAACACTTTCATGTTGTCACCAAAGGAAAGAAGCTCCATAATGAAATCGTGAGTGACATACAGTTTTAATTTTATCTGCAATTCTTTTTTGTTGTCAACCAAAACTTCTTGTGTTGCGTGAATTGGCAACGACTTAATATATTTTCCCTGGAATGTGTTGAACGATAGAATAATTTCCTGTGGTTCATCATCGGTTGGACTGATGATGCCGAAACAATAACGATAGCTTTCTTCGATGTTGTAAGTCTTTGGAAATTCAAATGCTTTTTTTGTGATTTCCAGATTTGTTAAACGGTCGAGGGCAAAACTTTTTATGTTTCCTTCTTTGTTGTCCTTAGCTAAAAGATACCAGCGGTTTTTAAATTCTTTTAAAGAATAAGGTTCAGTTGTTCGTTCAGTGATTTCTTCTTCCCAAAATTTTTGATAAGTGAATTTGATTTGCAGCTTGTTTTTGATTGCATGAAGCAAACCGTATAAATTTTCGGTGCCTTGCGGTTTGCGTTTTTCCAAATGAATGAAAGGAGTTAAATCCTGGGCAAGGTTTAATGAGTTGAACATATCAAACGCCTCAATCATTCTTTGAAAGATCATATTCTCTGTTTCACTTTGGCTGATGAAATAACCTTTAGCAGAAGATGAATATTCAATATCAATTCCAAAAAGGTTTCTTATCTCACGAATATCACGTTGCAAAGTCCGTTTTGAAAAACCAATGTTTAAAGTATCATCCTGCATTTGAAGATAGTCAAACTGATTTTCAATATACCCCTGCAACTCTTCATAAGTAGAGTAAGGTTTTGATTTCAGCTTTTTTAAGATGAGCAGGTAACGGGAGAAGTAGCCGCGTTTGGACATTTAGAATCTTTATTTCCGATTAAGCCATTCTTCCACGACATCTATAATATCATCGCAATATTTTTTTCGTCCTTGAGTG
>JANLUX010000169.1:0-1863 GCA_031363705.1 Bacteroidota bacterium | reverse complement strand
TTCCACTCCAGCATGTTCTTCAGGTTTTGCTATGTCTTCAAATATGGAATAGATGCGCTCCACTTGTTTGGCAGAATCAGAAAAAATAAAATTAGTGTAATTGGATTTTTGATTCTTGTACAAATGATGAAGCAACAAATTAAAATTTTTGTTGAAGTGTGGAGGAGGCTGCATATTATATTGCAATTTCTCACCAGCCTTAAAATATGTTTTGCTCCCAAACTCAACAACAATGTGTTGTTCTAATTTAAAAATTACTGTTTCAATGCCATCAAACAAATCACTCACACGTTGAACTGAACCATCTGTTTCATTTATGATTTCATTACCATATTTCTCCTCTATTTTTTTCAGTGACAAGCGAATAAAATCAAAAGTGTAAGCCAGATCTTTTGCCCAGATTACGGTGTTCTTTGGAATGAAATCGAAAAATGATTCGTGCTCTTCCTTCATCATTCCTGTCTGCACATTCGGAATGATGGTAACAAACTGCATGTCCTTTTCACTGAGTTGAGAAGAAGGATCAAACGCACGGATGGATTCAATCACATCATTATTAAACTCTATCCGGTAAGGCATCTCATGCGCAAAAGAATAAATATCTACAATACCTCCACGCACAGCATATTGACCTGGATCATAGACAAAATCAGAACGCTCAAAATGATTTTCCTGTAGAAACTCCATGATAAAATCAACAGAAAGTTTTTCACCAACACGGGCTTCCATTGTGTTGCGCTCCAAAGTATGTTTGGTAACAACGCGCTCATGTATCGCATCAGGATAAGTAACCACCATAAAATGATCCTGTGATTTGCTGATGCGTGTTAACACTTCTGCACGTTCCAAAACCAAATTGCTGTCAGTGGTTTCTAACTGAAAAGATTTTTTATAAGATGAAGGAAAAAACAAAACCTTTTGCTCACCTAAAATATTTTCAATATTGTTTTGAAAATACGCTGCCTCTTCACGATCACCCAAAATAAACAATGCAGGATGTGGTTGAGTTTGATACAAAGCACACGCAATCATTGCATCAGCCGAACCCACCAATCCCTGCAAATGAATGCGCGAAGTTGACGTATCAACAATAGCTTTTGCCAGGAAACGGTTATTAGCCGATTCCTGGTAACGATTAAGAATATCTTTTAACTCCAAAAGAAAAGTATTGGGGCAAAGATAGAGATTACCTATGTCAGGGTTTAAAACCCTGACAGACGGTTGGTCGATTTATTCCCTAAAAATATTTTTTCCAGAATGCCGTATATTTGAAAAAAAATATTTGCCATGGTAATGGTCATCAATAAAAAAACAAGTAAACGTTCTCTCGAAAAATTTCTTAAAGCAAGAAGTAAGAGTAAAACTTTTGATGCTAAAAAACATTTCGGTGCTATTCGCTTTTCTGAAGATGCTTTAACTATCCAGAAACGGCTACGCAATGAGTGGGAATAATCTTTTTGCAGATACCAATATTCTTATTTACTTATTGAATAAGGATGTCGCATTGCTTCCCATACTTGACAAAAAATCTGTTTACATTTCATTTATTTCGGAATTGGAAATTTTATCTGCTAAAAATTATACTGCAGCCGAGAAAAAGAAAATGGAATTACTTTTGGAAGATTGCATCATCATTGACATTAATCCTGAAATCAAAAAACTAACAATTTATCATAGAACCAATAACAGGTTAAAATTACCTGATGCAATTATTGCCGGCTCTGCTCAATACCTTTCATTCCCCTTGATAACAGCCGACATGGATTTTAATAAAGTGAAGGAGATTGATGTGTTGCTTTATGAGAAGTAAATTAAAAGGAAACGGTTAGCTGATTCCGGGTAACGATTAAGAATATCTTTTAA
>JANLUX010000204.1:0-7330 GCA_031363705.1 Bacteroidota bacterium | reverse complement strand
CTGTAACCCATTCTTTTACTTCCATATTAAAACTTTCTCCTTTTACATGAGTTTCCATTTTTACCATAAAGCCAGGCATTTGTGTAGAACTCCACCGCTTCTTTTCCATTAGTCCCATTCTGGATTTTTTCTTAGTCATGGTTACCAGACAGGGCAATTCATTTTTTCCTGCCTTTACTATATCCCTGATGCTCACTAATTCGGTTTCTGAATCATCAGTTCCATCGGAAGTAGTAATTGTCCATTTCAATGGGAGTTCAATTCCCTCTGCTACCCATGCGTTCATTTTATAGTGCTTACTGCTCTTAACGCTATCTTTATTAGCAGCAACATCCCATTCTTTTAAATAATGAATTGTTTTATATTTTTTCCCGTCTAATGAAATTTCCACATTGCGTTCCACTTCCTGAGTTTTCACATTTTCAGGATTAGGATTTTTATCTTCAGGAGTTACACCTGCCTGCCGCTGCGGACCCATAGGGAAAATGTCGTGAGGCCATTGCCCCAATGCACGCGTTCCGGGTAATTCTTCAAGCGAGGGTATATTCGACCATGCTTCTTCATCAAGATTCATTGCTGTGCCGGTATGCCTGACAGCCACCTTGTCATTTTCTCTCTTACTTACAGTCATCCTTGAATCGGTATCCACAATAGTGGGTTCATTTTGTTCTCCCATTTGGATTTTATGATAGGTATGCACATCTACCCATGAACCTTCTTTAAAAGAATCCCACGGATGCGTTTTTTGTTCATCATTCGGGGAACACGCATACAGGAGAAAAATAAATATTGATGAAATTAAAAGTGTTTTTTTCATACTTGGAATTTGTCTATATGGCAAATGTATTGTTTAATGATTCGTCCTTAGTTTTATTTTTCAGTAACTACATTGATATGTCGTTTGTCCTTTGTCAATGCTTCGGTTACTTTATTCTTCCCCCGTTTCAAACTGCTGTGCCGCTAATAGGGTTTCCGATAACACAATACATAATCAAAGCGCTTTTTTCAATACCTCTGCTTCCAACATTTTTTTATAGCGTATTATTTTTTTTGCAGCTCAGGATTTGAAGTTCCCAAAATCTGCAATGCCAGAATGCCGGCATTCTTCGCGCCATTCAGTGCAACTGTTGCAACCGGCACTCCACCGGGCATTTGCAAAATGGAAAGTATGGAATCCCAACCGTCTGTTGAGTTTTTTGATTTGATGGGAACGCCAATCACAGGTAAGGGCGTTATGCTTGCCACCATGCCCGGCAAATGCGCTGCACCTGCTATAGAAGTTTCTTTATCAGATGATAAAACTTTGGTATTAATACTCCAGACATTTGCGCTTTGCAATAACATTTTGCCAAGCTGACCGCCAGTATGCTCAGGAATATACACCCCCTAAGATGCCAAGCGTTTTTTGATTTACAAAGAAGGATGAACTCATAGTGTGTTAATACTGTTTGAATTTATGAAGGTCATTTTTTATGGATTACAATAATCACAATAAGTAGGGTCTTCATTAAATTTTTTATGCGGATACATTTCTTCCTTAGTAAAAGAACATTTATTGCAGGTGTATATGTAACTAAGGGTTGAACGGGTAGGAGAACCACACAGATTACATGGCAATCCTTCTTTGGCATCGGTTATTCCAAAGCCGGGGGTGTTGCATTGCGGACAGCATGAATTAATTTTATCAACTAATTTTTTAGTTGCCTTCTCTATCACCATCATCCGCGTAGGGTTATACATTGCCCGCATATCCGTTTCAACATAAGCAACTCCATACTTTTCTGAAAATTGATTAAAAATATTTTTTAATTGTTCCCAATCAGTAATGCCTTTAATTATTTCTGTGAAATCATCTTTTGCTTTTCTGACTATTAAACCGTGTGTTGGAAATTCCATTCGTTTAGCAAATTTTTTTAATTGCTTTTCGGTTTTAATTTCTTCGCCATTAAAGTTAGTATCGGTGCTTAACTCTCTTGCAATAATTTCTAAATCATTTTTCTTATCAATGAAAAGAAGCATTTCGTCATCTGCATGAACAAAGAACATGGAAGGATGCGGACCGAAAGAACCTTCACTTGCAATTGCTAAATCACAATCATATAATTCCATTGCCAGGAGGCATTTATTTCTTGCAGTAGTTATCGGGTCATCCTTTCTTTCAACCTCTCCGGTAAAAGTTCCCAAAACATCAGTGTCAAAATTTTCCGGAACAAAACATTTTACTCCCAATTCCATTTCTAAGATTGGGGCTATTGCTTTTTCTTTTTCGTGCTTAGTGGCAATAATAATTTTTCTGCCGATGAACATATTATTTTGATGATTTTTTTTCATTAGACCTCTTGCGTAAGTCAGTTTTTTTGCCACAAAGGCACAAAGAAACACTAAGTCCCGATAGCTATCTGGATTGTGAAACTTGGTGCCTTCGTAGCTATTTTTTTTATTGCCCCTGACCTAATGAAAATGCCGGCTTGCCATCAAAGTCGTACAGGTTTTCAGTTTTAATGGTATCAATTTTTTCAGTTTCCGCATTCGTCAGCAATTCAATAATATTTTTTTTAGTCATGTTGTTTCCTTCAGTTGGTTTAAAGCGACAACGCCAATGGTCAGCACAAAATGTTTCTTCAAAACCATCGGGCCACACTTTTACTCCTCTGTTAGTTATCATCGAAAGTTTTACTTCCTTGTTATCCAATTGCTGAATTATTTTTGCCAGCTCATCAGGATTGGTTCCGCGCCAGTGAACAAATACATCTACACCCACCAATTCTTTTTTAGCCGCAGGTTTTCTTTTATATTTTGGTAAGTTTAATGCGGTGTTTTGGTAAGTTTAATGCGGTGTTTTTGGTATAAGAAACAGCTTTTAACTGTGCAGGTTTATTTCCGAGATTGGCTATTACTGCTTGAGCAAATTCTTTTGTTCCAACTTTTTGTTTGCTGATTTCTTCTTTAAAAATATCGTAGGTATGAATTCCATCTTCAATTGTTTTAAGCCAGGCATTCTGAACTTTTTCTGCAATTTCCGTTTGTCCGATATGGTTCAGCATCATCACTGCTCCCTGCAATAAAGCGGAAGGATTTGCCATGTTCTGTCCAGCCCTGCGTGGTGCTGAACCATGTATGGCTTCAAACATGGCACACTCTTCGCCAATATTTGCCGAACCTGCCAAACCAACAGACCCGGCAATTTGTGCAGCAACATCTGAAAGTATATCACCATATAAATTCGGCATAACAATTACATCAAACGCTTCGGGTGTATCAGCCATTTTTGCTGCACCTATATCTACAATCCAATGCTCATTTTCAATTTCAGGATATTCTTTTGCAATTTCATCAAACACTTTATGAAACAATCCATCGGTTTGTTTCATATTTCATCAAACACTTTATGAAACAATCCATCGGTTTGTTTCATGATGTTGTCTTTGGTAAAGCAGGTTACCTTTTTTCTGCCCTGCTGCTTTGCATATTCAAAAGCATAGCGAACAATTTTTTCGCTTCCCGGACGGCTTATTAATTTTAAACATTGAACTACTTCATCCGTTTGCTGATGCTCAATACCTGCATATAAATCTTCTTCGTTTTCTCTCACTATCACAATGTCCATGATGGGATGTTTGGTTCTGACAAACGGATGCAAGCTCATGCACGGACGAACATTGGAATAAAGCCCTAAGAATTTTCGGGTGGTAACATTTAAACTTTTATATCCGCCACCTTGCGGAGTTGTGATGGGTGCTTTTAAAAAAACTTTATTTCTGCGTATAACATCCCACGATTCTTTTGCAATACCGGCTGTATTACCTGCGAGATAAACTTTTTCACCCACTTCAATTTCTTCGATTTCAATTTTAGCGCCTGCCGCTAATATGATTTCAAGTGTTGCATTCATAATTTCAGGACCAATCCCATCGCCTTTTGCTACTGTTATTTTTTTCATATTTTTTTTAATTAATAATTTTTTTCAAAGAGTTAAATTTTTCTTTAGCAATAGAGTCCAGTCTTGAAGTAGATTTTTTAACAAGAGAATCAAGAGCTTTTACTTTATCGCTTTCAAAATTAATTAATGAATCGAGAGATTTAACTTTATCAAATTCTTTATTTACCAAAGAATCTAAATGGTCGGTTTTGTTGCTCAATTCATTAAGTTTTCCTTCAATTTTTTTAGTCATTTCACCACACGAAATTAATAATCCCATCACTGTTATCAGTAGAATGGTTTTTAGCAGATTTTTCATCTTGTTTGCATTCATGTTTTTTGAGCATTAAGATTTTATTTTTTGTTTATGAATGTTTCTGATGTAAAAGTTTTTCAGAGTAAGCAAGCATGACGGAGGATAGCAGAAAAACAACATGAATGATAACTTGCCACATCACATGTTCTGTTTCATAGTTCTTCATATTTATGAATGTTATCAGAAGATGAATACCTGAAACCCCTACAAGCGAACCCGACAACTTTACTTTGAGTGTCCCGGCATCTATTTTCTGCAACCATTCGGGTTTGTCTTCGTGCTTGTCAATATCAATGCGGCTTACAAATGTTGAATATCCACCGATGATTACCATGATAAGAAGGTTGGCTACCATTGTAATATCAACAAGCGTAAGCAAGCCTAGCATCAATTGAATTTCAGTGATTTCATTGATGGTTGTACACAGATGTACTAACTCAACAATAAATTTGTAAGCATATAAAACTCCTCCTACTATAAGCCCAGCATAGAGTGGTGCTTGCAGCCAACGGCTTGCGAAAATTATTTTTTCAAATCCTATTTCAAATTTATTGCTCATTGTTTATTGATTTTTAAATATCCCTGAATTAAATAGATGATGTGACAAGTGGGGCTTGAGATTAACCTGCATGTACTTTTTTTGTTTTTACAACCCAAATGATGACGAGGACCAAAATGGCAACAGCGCTTACAGTAATTTTAAGCCACAATGCATTGGCAACAACTAATGCACTGAATAAAATTGCAGGGATAACAGAAATGGTTAATATTCCTTTATGCCTTTTAGTAATGCCCCTTTTTTTACTAAAATCCCGAATGGGTTGCCCCACATATTTATGACGGGTGAGTTGGAACAGAAACTTTTTACTTCCACGCGAGAAACAATAAGCAGCAATCAGAAAAAAAATAAGTCCGGGCATTAAAGGTATAATGTATCCTATAATGCCTATGACAACTGAAATGAAGCCGAGTGAATTCCAAAGCATTGTGTTATTTTCCGATTTTACTATTCTCTTAATGAGATTCAATTTTTGTTGCTCATGATTCAGTTGTTTTACTCCGGCTTTCACTCTTCTTTTTTGTTTAATATATCCTATAAGAAAAACGAGAGATGTAACTACTGCAACAAACAGGAAAATATATTCCACTTCATTTACCAAAAGAGGGAACTGCTTGCCAAGAAGAAATCCAAGAGGGATTAAGGACCATACCCAAATAATCGCGCCCAATACATTGTAGATGGAAAATCTCATAAAACTTATTTCAGATGCACCAGCCATAATAGGTGCAAAGGTTCTTACTACAGGCAAAAATCTTCCCACTATCAATGCTGCTCCTCCGTACTTATGAAAGTAGTCTCTTGTGATTTCGAGATGTTTCTTTTTAAAGAATATAGAATCTTCTTTAGTAAATAATTTTTTACCAAAATATTTTCCAGTTGCGTATCCGATGATGTTTCCGAGAATGGCAGCGATTGAAACGCTGGTAAGCAAAAGGAAAATATTTACATCAAAGGTTGCTGTGCTGCATAATAAACCGGCAGTTATTAATAAAGCATCTCCTGGAAAAAGGAAACCGAAGAACAAACCTGTTTCGGCAAAGATGATTAATAACAGAAGGGTTAATCCCCCATACGCAATGAGTTTTTCTGAATCGAGCAGTATCGCAAAAAATTCTTTTATGTTTTCCATCATTAAACCGTTTTATTAAAAACCAACATCGGAACTTTTGCATCAAACGCAATGCTTTCAGAGGCGCTTGATAAAAATATTTTTTGAAAAAATGTTCTTCTCTGCTCGGAGAACATAATTACTATTGATTGCTTTACAGAAGCGATTGCTTTTTGCAGATTGGCAGCAAGTGCCTTTGTCAGATCTGTGTTTTCCAAATGCAACGTTATATTGTGTTTAAATTGTTTTTTAAGATATACTTCCAGTAAGTTTTTATCCATGAACGGTTCCCCTGGATATGCGAAGTGAAAAACTTCTATGGACGCTTTGAAGGGCTTGGCAAACTCAATAACTTTTTTTAGTTCCTGCTTATAATTTTTTAAGTCGGATGCGTAAAGTATATGAGTAATGTTTTTTGTTTTATAATTCTGCGGTATAGCAACAACAGGCACTTGAGACATGGTTATCAGGTTACCTGCCGTAGTTCCGAAAAATTTACTTATTCTGCCGGCTCCCCGGGTGCTCATGCAGATGTAATCTATGGCATTGGTTTCTGCATAATTCATAATGCCGCTTTCAGGTGTCAGGCACTGTTCCAAAACACATTTGATTTTACCGGAAGGAACTTTCATTGCTTTATAAACTGCTGTAACAAACTGGTTCAAACGGTTAAGAAGTTTTAGTTTTTCAATTTTTTCGTAATCCGAATAAGTAGCATCAGACCACGTTGTTGGCTTAGGCAAAAAATATGAATGCAAGAAAATTAGTTCTGCTTTTCTAAGTTTTGACAATGAAATAGCAAAACGAAGCCCTGCTTTGGAATTTACCGAAAAATCGGTTGTAACGAGTATTTTCATTTTGTTTATGTTTTAGTGAACTAATGATATATTAATTTTTTTTCCTCTTCTAATTTTTACAAATAGCAGTATTGCCATGTAAAATAGCAGACAAGGCAGTGTTGCAATTGCAGCAAAAACTCCCATAGCTAAAATGACAATGACAGCCATAAAAGTGTATAATATGTTAATTTTAGACCAGTTCATTTTTCTTTTTGAAAATTAATGATGCGGCAATGCTTGTGAGTAGAATAGTTAATACTGTAATAAGTGCATACTCAATCGGTATTTTGTAAACATCAGAGAGAACCATTTTTAAACCGATGAATATTAAAATAAATGATAGCCCGATATGCAGATAGCGGAAGAGGTTTAGCATCCCGGCAAGTGCAAAATAAAGAGATCGCAATCCAAGAATAGCAAACGCATTGGAGGTGAAAACAATAAATGTATCGGTTGTGATGGCGAGTATAGCAGGTATAGAATCAACCGCAAAAATCAAATCAGTTATTTCTACAAAAACAAGAACAATAAAAAGTGGAGTTGCAGCCCATGCGCCTTTTTGGATTTTGACAAAAAACTTGTCGCC
>JANLUX010000078.1:0-4141 GCA_031363705.1 Bacteroidota bacterium | reverse complement strand
GCTTTCAGCTGTTGCATCTTCCTGGTTCGCAGCAGTTTTATCATCCTTTAAAGGTTCTGAAACATTTTCTTCATAAAGCTCTTCCAAGTCAGAAGATGAAACCGGGTTCTCTGAGATTATCTCATCTGATACCGTTACAGTTCCCTCATCGTTAGAAGCAGTTTGTTCCTGAATTTCGTGAGCCTGTTCTGCCACAGCAGTCATTTCAGCTTCTTTGTTTTCTGTTACCTGTGTTTCATTTTCAGGATTTGATTCTGCTGTAGTTTCAGCTTGAGGTTCCATTTCCTGCTCATCAGCAGAAGTGGAGGAATTTTGATCTTTGTTTTCCATAAAATTTACATTTAATTACCGGGCTTTTACACCTATTTACATTGCTATTTATACATTAACTCATCCAGATAAAAACGGCTCTCAATTATTTTGGAGAGCCAGCACCAAAAGTAATCCATTAATAGCTCAATTACAATGAAAATTTTGGTCAATGTTGCTTGATTTTAGATAAAATCCGGTTTACAATAAGTATTTGAGCATTACTTATTTTAATCATCCGAAATAGATCGATTATTATATTAAGTTTGAGCTATAATTCTTTCCTTAATCTCATAAAACAACCTTAAAAAACAATCTTATGAAAACAGAAACAAAATATATTATGGCGTTTTGCACATCCGGGTTAGTTGCAATTGCTGCGTACATGCATTTTTTAACCTGGTCAGTACCCTGTGCATGTGAAGACAAATATCGTTACAGTGAAGCTGATACACTTGAAGACGGAGGAAGGCCAATTTCGGTGGAAGATGGATGCAAGCTTCTGCAGGCTTTTATAGGTAAGGATAGTGTTAACCGTGGAGTGTTTGTGAGTAAAAAAGTAATAGATGCTATTTTTTGCGACTCCAGTTATAATGGATTACATCTTTATTTTGCCAAAGAATCTGCCACAGTTTTTAATGTGATGATGGAGGGAGGGAAAGATCAGCATGTTAGAATAAAACCGGGAAACAGTAGTGATCTGTGGATAGCGGGCACTTATTGCCCAAGAAGTTGTGGCACATTACGGGAAGAATATTGTGCACCTTAACAAGCTGTTTCACAAAACTTAATTAATAAATTAATCTCTCTCACTTATTATTTCACTTTACTTCTTTGGTAATATACTGCCAAAAGTTTAATATACCGGCATAAAGCCCTACCTTTGTTTAGTACATAATAATATAATTTTTTTATATATTGTTATGATAATTAAATGGTGCAAAAAATCAGAAATTTTCTATTGTCTTACAGGAAGCAATTTGTTTTTATATTGCTCCTTTTGTTTCAGCATGTAGTGAACGGGCAAACCCCTGTTGCTGGTTTCACAGTAAACAAATCAGCAGTTTGTATTGGAGCAGTAGTCACATTCACCAATGCATCCAGCGGAAATATCACAGGTTATTCATGGAATTTTGGCACGGGAGCCAGTCCTGCAACAGCAACTACTGCAGGTCCGCATAATGTTACTTATTCAAGCTCTGGAACCAAAACAATAAGCTTAACTGTAACAGGTCCAGGAGGCAGCAATACAATTACCAAAACCAATTTTGTTACTGTGGGCTTTGAAAGAATAAAAATAATGAGTTCCAACCTGCTGAACTATCCTGATAATAGTAATCCCACGGCTGACAGCACTGCGCGCCACCCCTACTACCGGACAATAGCAGCCGCAACTTTACCTGATATAATGGTAGTGGACGAAATGAATTCGCAAACAGGCATGAATTGGTTTTTAGCCAAGGTGTTGAATACTGTTTCATCAGGTTATGCTGCCGGAACTTTTATCAATGGCTTTGATACAGACAATGGAATCTTTTACAAGACTTCTAAATTTTCTTTTATAGCCAACAAAAGAATAATTACCGATTTACGCGACATCAATGAATTTAAGCTGGTGCATACTTTAACAGGCGATACATTGAGAATTTATGCAGTGCATTTAAAAGCAAGCACAGGCTCTTCAGAGGAAGCACAACGTGCACTGGAAGTGGACAGTTTAAGAAAGGTAACCAATGCTTTGCCTGCAGGAAGTAATTTTATTGTGTGCGGAGATTTTAATATTTATAAATCCAGCGAAAGCGCTTACCAGAAATTAATATTCGTAAATCCTGCCAACGAAGGTCATGTAATTGATCCTTTACCGTTAACCGGCACGTGGAATAACTCCTCTTTTGCAATTTATCATACACAATCCACTCGTACCCGAAGTATTAATTTCGGATCAACAGGTGGATTGAACGACCGGTTTGATATGTTGCTATATTCCAAAGCAATAAGTTTAAGTGGAGGAATGAGTTACGTTTCCAATTCTACGGTTCCCTTTGGTAATGACGGAAATCACTACAATGATTCTATTAACCAGCCACCGAATAGTGCAGTATCGCAGTCAGTTGCTGATGCGTTGCATTATGGATCGGATCACTTGCCGGTGTATGCAAGTTTTGATTTTGAATTAAATAATTGTCTGCAGCCGGATATTGGAGTGATGGCTTTAACTTCTCCATCATCTTCCATTTGCGCTACAACGAGTGTATCATTACAAGTACGAATAAAAAATTATGGAAACACATCTGTTGATTTTTCCTCTTCCAATGCAAGTGTGGTTTTGCAGGCAACCAATCCTTCGTCCGTTATTCAAACATTTACTAAAACAATCAGCAGCGGAATATTGTCTGCTGGAAATACAATGCTGGTAAATTTTGACAGTACCTATAATATGAATGTGGCAGGAAATTATTCTTTTACTGCTAACACCTCCCTAAGCAATGACGGAAATGCCGCTAATGATGCAATGCCTCCTGCTAACGTTAGTGTTAATTCAAGCACAGCTTCCATTTCTCCCTCGGGTTCAGTAATGATTTGCACAGGAGACTCTATTACATTGAATGCATCGGCAGGAACTCATTATTCATGGTCAACAGGTGCTACAACCGCATCAGTCATTGTTCGCGATAGCGGATATTATGCAGTTACTGTCACCGGATTAAATGGTTGTGTGGATACATCGGATACAGTACATGTTAGTTACAAATATTTTTTAGTTAACGGAAACATATTTTCGGAATCATTAGGAAGTGTTGCTGCCACCACTGCTATTGCAACCCATGAAAATAATAATGGATTTGATAATGACAGCTTAACCATGAGTGGCAGCGCTGACGTGCGTAACACTCAAACTTCCAGTGGTGCCTATCCTTCTGCATCTGGCGGAGCAAACGTGTTTTTTACTAATACAATTGGCAAAAATTTCATTATTTCAGGTATTAATTCCACCGGCTTAAATAATATTACATTGTCATTTGGTATTTATCGTAATATGACAGCAGCATCAGGAGCTGATTTTTTATTGCAGGTGAGCACTGATGGAATTAATTATTCAACATTACCCTATCCTCCTTTATCCGGCAGTGCTACTTGGCAGTATATTATGGTGACAGGAATACCTTCTGCACAAAACTTAAGAATACAATTTAAGCAAACCGGTAATACCTATCAATATCGTATTGATGATCTCCTGCTAAGTTATTCAAGCAATGCTTCGACTGTCAATGCTAATGGATCAACCACTTTTTGTAAAGGTGATTCGATAATGCTTACTGCCTCTGCTGCTTCAGCTTATCTGTGGAATACAGGAGCAAGCTCCCAAAGTATTTCAGTTAAGACAAATGGTAATTATTCAGTAAAGGAAACTTCGGCAAACGGATGTACTTCAAATTCAGCCGTTATTCCGGTTACAACAAATTATTGCAGCTTTTCTATATCCACCAAAGTGTTGATTGAAGGATTTTATATTGGCAACGGAATGATGAATGCAGTAGTTGATCCTGTCAATCATCCAATGTTATGCGATACTGTTGAGATGAGCCTGGCACAACCTGTTCCGCCACATACTATTTTATATTCTGATAAAAAAGTGGTGGCAACAAATGGTAACGCAACTTTTAATTTTAACACGCTGCCTGATTACGCAAGTTATTATTTAGTATTTCGTCACAGAAACTCTTTGGAGAGCTGGAGTTTTTCACCAGTGATGATTAATTCGACAGTAACTCCTTTTAATTTTTCAGCACCACGCTGAAGTAACATTGAAAGGTGTTTCTTTGCCCTATCA
>JANLUX010000197.1:0-6933 GCA_031363705.1 Bacteroidota bacterium | reverse complement strand
CACTGCATCTGGCTTGGTCAGCAACCGCATAAGTTGCTCTCCGCTGTAAACAGTTCTGATCTTTATATTTTCATTTATATCATCCACAGCATCCTGGAACAACATCTGATCATCCACATCATCATCAGCAAGAAGTATAAACCGTGCACTCATAATTTTCGCCCGCAAATGTATTGAAATTCTTTTTTTCTAACACCTGTTTTTTATTCCTATTCCTTAACATATTATTTTTTAAAATAATTTTTATATTTGTATAATATCATTCTCTTCAGGTTTAATTAATCATATTAATATTAATAATTTAATGACTAACGCTGATCTCACCTACAATTATTGACCAGTTTCCCATGCTTTACAAAGAAATTAAAACCAATGCCCAAAGCTGGAAAAACATCTTATTTACATTATCTGTTTTAACAAAAGACAAAGAGGTTTTTGTGATGCTGGCAGATGATGATGAAGATGATCGGGATCTTTTTAAAGAAGCAATGAATGAAGTAATGCCCCACGTTAAAGTGCAAACTGTTGAAGACGGAGAGCGTCTCATTAAAATGCTCGAAAAACCCGATGCAAGAATTCCTGATCTCATATTTTTAGACCTCAATATGCCCTGCAAAAGCGGCACTGAGTGCTTGAAAGAAATAAGAAAGCGTAACAACTTAAAACATATTCCAATTATTATTTATTCTACCTCCGGTCATACTGAGGATATTGACAGAACATATTATAATGGAGCCAACGTGTACGTTCGGAAACCACGTTCCTTCAAAGGCATTCAATCGGTATTGCAAAAACTTTTTAATGTTGACTGGGACCAATATACTCCACTGGCCAATAAAGAAAAATTTGTTTTTTCTTAATCAACTTCCGTTTTATTAATCTAAACTTGCCATTGCATTAACATCCGGTTTAATTTGCAAATCATAATACATTTTAAAAAAGCCGCTCAAGCTTTTCACATTTAGTCCTTATCCAATGCATGATGTATAAAAAAAGCATTGCGGTATTTTTCATTGTAATATTCACAACCGTTGCCCACGCACAATCATCATTTGATAAAACACATTTCCTTCAGCCCGACACCATTTACAATCCGCACCGTGCTTCCATAGTCATGATAGGAGCAGGCACCGTTTACTTGGCTTCAATGGCTGGTTTATACGCCCTCTGGTACCGCGGCTATCCTTCCTCCGGTTTCCATACATTTAATGATGCTGTAGAGTGGAATCAAATGGATAAGATCGGACATATTGGCTCAGCATATTACTTAAGCCGCTGGAGCAATAACCTCGTAGCATGGACAGGTACTGATAAAAACAAATCAGCATGCATAGGAGCAGGGATGGGTTTTATTTATCAAACCTCTATTGAAGTGATGGATGGCTTCTCTTCCCAATGGGGTTTCTCTTGGTCTGATGTTGGCGCTAATACTGCCGGATCGCTACTGTTTCTCTCACAGCAATTAGCCTGGAAACAACAACGCATTCAGTTTAAGTTCTCATTCCATAATACCCCATATGCAAAATACCGTCCTGCATTATTGGGAGAAAACTACAGCCAGCATATTTTTAAAGATTATAACGGTCAAACCTACTGGCTCAGTACCAATATTTATTCCTTTCTGCCTTCCTCATCGCAGTTTCCTAAATGGTTAAACATATCCCTTGGTTATGGAGCAGAAGGCATGACAGGTGCAAATCAAAATCCCTTGATTGTAAATGGAAACAGCATCCCGTCCTTTCAGCGCTACCGGCAGTTTTATCTCGCACCTGATATTGATCTCACCAAAATAAAATTACGCTCACCTTTGCTCAGAACAATATTTCAAACCATTGGGTTTATTAAATTTCCGGCACCTGCTATCGAATACAACACTAAAGGAAAAGTAAAATTCAGGGCATTTTATTTTTAGAAAACATCACCACCCCTTCAAGGGTTTTAAACCCTTGAAGGGGTTAACCTATCCCTGTTTGGTGTCTCACCAACCGGACATACTATAATATTCAGACCGTTTTATTTTTAGAAGTGATAATATCTCTCAGATAAAAATCACTTCTTCTTTTTCTTCTTATTCATATCTCCCGGAAAATAATACCGCAGGTCAAGGGTAAGATAATCACCTTTTAAATTAAAATCTGTTTTAGCAGCAATGGGTGGATTCACAGTGTTATGATAATACTCCACCTTCGAAATATAAATATCTTTAAACGAACGGTGATAACTGCTCCCAAGGTAAATGATCCCATCTTTTTCTGTACGGTATTCCCATCCGATATTAGCAATCAAACCGGCATTGAAAACACTAAAATTACTCTTGCGTACAGCAAAGTGTTTAAAATAGTTTGAACGGGTATTGATATCCGAAGGAAAAATATCAATCGAGCTCCCTAAAGAAGCATTCATCCATATCTGTCGGCTTATCTGCACAAACACCAGCACCTGCAATGGCACTTCATAACCAACTATTTTATGATAGGAGCTTTCAGTAAATGTTGTATCTGTTATTTTAAGACTGTAAACACGCTTTACATATTGTATTCCCGTTTCTACTGACAGGTTAGTGGTAATTCCTTTTCTTACCACAGCACCTGCACTAAAACCCGAAATCTGCGCAAGTCTGAAGGTTACATTGGCTGAATCAACAGTTTGCGTTTGTGGTCCCGTTCGAAAAAAACTACTCGGAAATATTGGTTTCACTACAAATCCAAACGAAGTGGTTTTTGCCTGAGCAAATAAAATAGATGGAGTAGAGGTGAGGCAAAAACAAAATACAACGGAAAATTTTCTTATTACTTTATTAGTTAGTAAACCGTAAACTGTAAATCGTAAACCCATCCTAACGTGTCAGTCTGAAAATAATTTTTGAAAACACTTGCTCTGACTCCACCTGGAAACAGATTCCCGAAGCATAATTATAATAGCTCCTTTTGCCGTCAGGTAATGTTAATTCATAACGGTGGGTACCCACAGGTCTTATATTTAAAAACTTACCAAACGCATCAGAATAAACCTGGGTTATCCCCACAGGTTCATAATAATAAATGGTACACATATTATAATTAATGTTTTTGTTTTTAAGAATTGTTTTATGATCAGTAGTCTGAATAACATACTTAGTGCCGTCCCAATTAGTGCTTGAATTAACCTGCACTCTTTTATTTATTTTTTGATAAGCTGTGGAGTGCATCATTTTACCATTGCTGTAATCACTCTCCATTTTATATTCCACATCCACGTTAATTATTTTATGCACTGTCATATTACTTTGCAATATATAACTTACGCTTTCTTTATGTGATTGCCGCTCGGCATTTAAAATGCCAATGGTGTCTTTATTAAGAAAAATTCTATACGTAAGTTTCTGTGCATTTACAGCGGTAATAAAGAAAACACATCCAATTGTTACAGAAAATATCCGGGCAGCATATTGCATTTTCTTTTTATCAACTAAAAAAGCCGTCACATTATTGTTGTGACGGCTCTTTAACATATTTTACACTGTATTATTCAAATATTACTTTTCGTGTAGCATTACCCTTATCCGTTTTAATCCTTACAAGATAAACGCCTGCTTCCAGCTTACCGCGATTGATTCTAACACTTTGCGCATTTAATCCTTCCATTGAATAAACGCGGTCACCTATCACATTCATTAATTCAACGCTTTTAATAGATTGTGCAGCATCACTGATGGAAACCATAAAATTATCTTTAACAGGATTGGGAGTTACCTGCATTGCAATTGCCGGATTATTGTTTTCTTCAATGCCCACAAAACCTCCGCAACGGCTCACACGTGGTACAAAATAATTCTGGATAGTATCAATGTATGCCAGCGCTTTTGCCTTACTCATATTTGGATTGGTAAGTAAAGCATTTTGATAAACTGCTGTTCCGTATGGTTGAGAATAACCTAATGCCTGAGCCGCAGCAACAGTGGATGTAGAATCATACCACTCCCACGGTCCTGCTTGTGGCGAAGGTGTATAAAACGGATACAATCCCTCTTGTCCTCCATTTACTGAATTGGCATGGGTGGTATAAACATCTGTGAAATTCTGCGGGATACATGCATTGTTTCCATAAGCATTTGCCTGAGTAATAAACATACTGTCACCGCTCACATCCACCACAAAATCTCCGGTAGTAGGCACTATCACAGGTCCGTTGCCATAAGGCGCAAAAGGATCCACCTTAACATGGAAACCAACCATTGGTGCATCACCTGGCTCCAACCACGAACTATCACCCAGCGCACCGCCTATATTACAAATAAAATGCGCCTCTGAACTATAACCCGGACTATTGTTTGAATTGTTAACATTTGAAAATCCACCGAACCCTTCAAAGTCACCCATAGCAGCTTGGTTTACATACGGTGTGCCTGCCACAAATCCCCATGAAAAATTAGTGCTTTGTGCAAGAAATTTAGGAAGACTTATTTCACTTGTTTTATCCAGTGTTGCACAGGCAAGCGCCACATAACCGCCTGATCCTTGTCCCACCAGAATAATATTATTGGTATCCACTTTATAAACATTTCCATGCACTGCTGCATCCATTCTGAAAAACCTTATACATGATTTCACATCTTGTATTGCACGGTAAACAGCAATCAATAAACTTCCTGTGCGTATATCCTGATCAGTTGATTGCGGATCCCATCCAAGGCGGTAAGTAACTGCTGCTGATACAAAACCTCTTTTTGCAAATCTTGTACACATCTCCAGCACTGAGCTGTCTCGCCTCGAACCAGTAGGTGTGCCATTAACAATTGCAGGTAAAAAACTTCCTGTCGGCAGATAAATAATTAATGGTCTGGCTGTAGATGTATCAGCAATACCGCCTGGTTCATACACATCCATTTTTAAATCTGTTGCCACAGGAGAGCCCGGTCCCAGCAAAAACTGATAATTATTTGCATAAATAATATTGGAAGCTACATTGGCTGATGGAAAAACATAAGACAGGTAGCGTTGGGCATTCAATGCTGTGTTTGTAAAAACACATGCACTGATAAAGATAATACTAAGTAATTTTTTTTTCATTGCTTTGATTTTAGTTGCGGTAAATTTAGATAAATACAGAATAGGAATATTATTCAAAGATTTTGTTTTACTTATTTTATGATGACTTCATTGTTAATTCAGTTCCACCAGTATTTGTACATAAGCTAAACGTCCAACCTGAGGTCCGCCAAATACTTCATAATGTTTATTGTTCCAGATATTAGCTTCACCTGATTTGTATTCGTTGTTTTTTACTATGTGAGCTGCAACAGCTCTCAGGCTTAATAAATTTGCAGCACCTAATTTCACAGTGGTTTTCAGTTTAGGGATGCGTTTATTAATCTGCACATCCAGCAAATCATAATTTTTTATCTCACCGGTAAATTGTGGCGATCCTTCAAACAGAAATCCCTGCACCCATTTGTAATTAATATTAAAGCCCCAGTTATGAATAGGTATGCCGGGTAATTTTTTCCAGATGCGGTTTAACAAAGTAAATTTGGTTTGCATATCGCGCGCGCTTAACCCGATGTTGAATTTGTTTTTTGGTGTATTGTAAGCCGGAATTAACGGATCATCCGAACCCTTGCGGTTAAGTTCATTCCATGAGTAATTACCACTTAAAGTATAGAAGTTTGAAAAATAATAATTCATCGCTACTGAAAATCCCTGGGTAGTTACTTTGTCAAGTGAATTGGTTGCAACACGGTAAATATTATTAACTGAGGCACTGTTTGCCGATATTATATAATCAATATCAGCTCCTATTTCATATCCGATAAAATCCTTATAAATACTGTAATAATATCCGGCATCCATATAAATATGATTAAATAAAGTGGTTCTGTATCCCACTTCAATAGTCTTTACCTTTTCAGGAACCACTGGTCGCACATTAAAGTAAACAAGTGAATCGCGGCTCTGCGTATTATAAAAAGAAAATAATGACGGAATAGTAACCAATGAATCAAAACCGGTGAGGTTTCCTACCAATATTGCTCTTCCTACCTGGTAATATAAATACTGGTCAGATAATGTCGGATTGCGGATGGCTGAAGAAAAACCTGCTCTCCATGTATGGTTTTTATTTAAGGTGTAAACCGCTGAAAAAGCTGGCGACAACAGATAATCAAAGTTGTCATTCTTATCTACACGTGTTGTAGCATTCAGTTTTAATTTATCTGTTAAAATTCTTTTTTCTAATCCAGCGTATGCGCCCCATTCATTGTTTTTAATAGCATAACCGGCAGTATCACTAAAAATAGTTCCGTTGGAGTTAGGCCGGTACGCTCGGAAATTTGCACCCACTGTTATATCCACCCATTTGGGTGTAAACTTGTATTCTCCATGTGCATGATATAAAGCTGATTTGTCATAAAATTTTGATCCGCCCTGTGCAAATGTTTCTCTTGATGTAATTCCGGCAAAGGCAGTGTCGAAACGATTGGTGCCAGGTGTCAGAAAGGGGCTATTGTCATAGATACTTATTCCTCCATAACCATCAGCATACAATCTGGCTAAAGCATGATACTTTAATAACGAGTCGTAATAATGTTGTATCAGGAAGGGGTTGATGGAATTAATGTAAGCAATATATGATTCAGGTGTGGAAGGAACAGGCGCCTGTGGAAATCCCGGATAATGACTCATCTGGTAAGCAATTGAAGTAGGAGTTTGAGATACGGTGGATGTTGCCCAGTAGTTGCGATAGTCCTGGTTCCAGTCCACATCATTTTTTACAGCACGTTGCAATAACAATGCAGTGAAAAAAGCATCGTACGATTTTCCTGCATCTTCGTTGGTTGCATAAAAGCGAAGAAAATATTTATTGTTCTTTTTAATCTCAATCCGGTTTTGAAAAAAAGTTATATCCTTTAAGCTGTACCGGTTATCACCCTGGTAAACGGTGGTGCCTGCTCCAAAG
>JANLUX010000460.1:0-9653 GCA_031363705.1 Bacteroidota bacterium | reverse complement strand
CATCATCTACACAGCAATCAACAGGACAAACAGCCGCACATTGTGGTTCATCATGAAAACCTACACACTCCGTACATTTATCTGAAACGATATAATATGTATCCATCGATTTTGGAGGTTGGGGTGTATTGGCATCTACTTCTGTTCCATCCAATTTGTGAAACATTCCTTTCACATTTGTGCCGTCAGAGAAACGCCATTCAGCTCCACCTTCATAAATTGCGTTATTGGGACACTCAGGTTCGCAGGCTCCGCAGTTAATGCATTCATCTGTAATTTTTATTGCCATAATACTTGGTTGTTTGTTCTAATTTTGACCACTATTTTAATAAAATTTCAAAGCTGAATTTTCAGCAGGTCAAAAATAAACTTTCTGAATGGAATTACAAGAACGGATAAAAGCATTTGTACGATTAGGAAAAGTTATAGCCGAAGAATTGAAAAAAAAGCCAGCAGTCGATAGCTGGCAATCAGCAGTCACAAAAGCTTATCAGCAAAAGCAATGGTTTACACCCGATTCAATCAAATTAGCATTAAGCAATATCAGTAGCTTACTTACTGAGGAAAAACTAAATAACTGGCTGGGTAAATATGAATTAAATAAAAGCCAGACACCAAAAAATATTGGGGTAATTATGGCCGGCAATATTCCATTGGTTGGATTTCATGATGCGCTTTGTGTTCTGATGTCAGGAAATAATCTGGTTGCTAAACTTTCAAAAGATGATGCAGTGCTTCTTCCTTTTTTAATGGATATGTTAATTGCTATTGAACCATCATTTAAACCGCAGATTCAATTTGTGGAGAGATTAGAAAAACCAGATGCCGTTATTGCTACAGGAAGCAATAATTCTGCACGGTATTTTGAATATTATTTTGGAAAATATCCCCACATCATTCGCAAAAACAGGAATTCGGCAGCAATCATTACAGGTGATGAAACTGCTGATGAATTAATAAAATCAGGTGAGGATATATTTACTTATTTTGGATTAGGATGCAGAAATGTATCGAAGCTATATGTACCCGAAGGATATGATTTTGAACCTTTTTATAAAGCCATTGAAGCTTTTTCCACTGTTATGGAGCATAATAAATACATGAATAATTATGATTACAACCACGCGGTTTATCTATTGAATAAAGAACCTTTTCTCACCAATAATTTTTTAATTATCCGCGAAAGCGATGCCCTGGCAACTCCTGTAAGTGTATTGAATTATGAATATTACAGCAGCCTTGCCGATCTGGAAAGAAAACTGAAACAAGCCGAAGTTCATCTACAATGTGTGACGGTTGCAGGCAATCCGTGGAAAAACATTTCAGTAAAAACTATTCCTTTTGGCACTTCACAAAACCCTTCATTGCATGATTATGCTGACGGAATTGACACCATGAAGTTTTTAGTCACTTTAACTTCATAAGATTGTACCATTAATATTTTCGTGAATTAAATCTTTTCTAACTTCGCGACCCATATAAACAAGCACAAATATGTCTATTACGGCCATTTCAAAAAAGTCAAAAAGCTCAAAACAGGCGGGAGATCATAAATCAAATTTAATTTACATAATAGAAGATAATGTTTTACAGCGCGAATTGCTCAAAGACCACCTGGAAAGCAAATTCAGCGGATTTGAAATTCAGGCTTTTGAAACCGGTGAGAAATGCATAGCAGCCCTTGGATCAAAAAAACCCTTAATTGCATTTATTGATTACCATTTAAACTCTGTACATAAAAAAGCGATGGATGGTATTCATGTTATGCGAAAATTAAAATCTTTATTACCAAAATGTGAATGCGTGATGATATCAGACGATAACAAATTAGAATTTATAGAAAATACATTGAACAAAGGAAATTACAGCTTTATAAAAAAGAACGATAAGGCAATGAATCATCTTTCAGCTGCAGTTATTGATACTACCAATCCGTTTGAATCTATGATTCAGCGATTTGATGTGGCAGCAAAAATTTTAGGTCTTGAACCTGATGTTTATGAAATAATGAAGAACCCCTCTAAACTGATAGAGGTAAATCTTCCTATTAAAATGGATAACGGACATATTCAGGTTTTTGAAGGTTACCGTGTAATTCACAGTACAGCTCTCGGACCCAGCAAAGGCGGAATCCGTTATTCCACCGCTGTTGACGCTGACGAAGTAAAAGCACTTGCTGCATGGATGACCTGGAAATGTGCTATTGCTGACATTCCTTATGGTGGAGCAAAAGGCGGAATTAATTGTGAGCCCTCTAAAATGTCAGTTGGAGAATTAGAACGTTTAACACGTGCTTACACTGCCGCCATGTCAGATATTTTTGGTGTTGATAAAGACATTCCTGCTCCTGATATGAATACAGGTCCCCGCGAAATGGCGTGGATAGTGGATGAATTCAGCAAGCTTAAAGGAGGATTTACCCCTGGAATTGTAACGGGCAAACCATTATTTCTTGGCGGATCATTAGGACGTGTGGAAGCTACCGGTCGTGGTGTAATGACATCGGCACTTGAAGCAATGGCTAAGATGAAAATGAAACCTGAAAAGTGCAAGGCAGCTGTTCAGGGTTTTGGAAATGTAGGTTCCATCTCTGCCAAACATTTTGAAGCACAGGGAATAAAAATCGTAGGTATCTCAGATCACACCGGAGCGTTTTATAATGCTAAAGGAATTGATATTGCAAAAGCAATGGCTTACCAGGCACAAAACAAAGGATTGCTGAAAGGATTTAAGGGTGGAGAATTAATTACCAACGAAGAACTTCTTGAACTCAGTGTTGAACTGCTCGCACCATGTGCTACCGAAAACCAACTCACCGCTGCTAATGCAGGAAGAATTAAAGCAAGATTAATTGTAGAAGGTGCAAATGGACCTACTACCGCTGGTGCGGATGAGATATTGCATGACAAAGGTGTTATCGTTATTCCTGATATTCTGGCAAACGGTGGTGGTGTTACAGTTTCTTATTTCGAGTGGGTGCAGAACCGCACCGGATATTATTACTCAGAAGATGAGATAAACAAACGCGCTGACCGCTGGATGCGCCAGGCTTTTCAAAATGTGTGGAATGTATCACAAGTTCATAAAGTAAGCATGCGTATAGCTGCTTATATATTTGCTCTTGAAAAAGTGGCAACGGCTATTCGCTCACGTGGAGCATTTTAATCAACAATACCGTCATTGCGAGGCACGAAGCAAACTGTCGCCTTACAAGAGATTGCTTAGTGCCGCGCAATGACGAAAAATATTTTTAATACATAAAGCAAAAATGACCATTCATCGCGAAGGCTATACCATCTTAAGTGTTACAGCTCTTATCATAGTAATAGTAAATTTAATTTCTTATTATTTTTTTGAAAAGAACATTGAACTCTTAAGCACTGTGCTTGTATTATCAGGATTATTTTTTGTCTTAATACTGCAGTTTTTTCGCTATCCCTCACGTAACCAAACCGCCAATGAAAAATATGTGGTAGCTCCCTGCGATGGAAAAGTGGTGGTGATCGAGCAAACAGAAGAGAAAGAATATTTTAAAGATAAACGGATACAAATCAGCATTTTTATGTCACCGGTAAATGTGCATGTCAACTGGTATCCCATCTCAGGCAAGGTAGCATATTTACGTTACCACGAAGGAAAATATCTGGTAGCATGGCATCCTAAATCAAGCACTGATAATGAGCGTACCACTATTGTTATTGAAAAAGATAATAAGATAGCGGTGCTTGTGAGACAGATTGCAGGTGCTTTGGCAAAACGGATTGTCTATTATCCTCGTGAAGGAGATATGATAAGGCAGGGCGCTGAATTAGGTTTTATAAAATTCGGTTCACGGGTAGATGTTTTTTTACCGCTTGGAAGCAAAATAAATGTGAATCTGGGACAGAAAACTGTTGGTGGTGTTACAGTGTTGGCTGAACTCACCTGAAAAATTTTTCTGCTTTACCTCCACCCTTTCATCAGCATATTTATAACACTACGTGAAAAAATGTTGCCGTCAGGAAATTCGTGATTCAAATATTTCTGATGAATACTTTCAATGTAATTATTCTTAAACAAGAGATTTATATCACGCAAAATTTTTTCCCGCTTTTCCTTTTCTACAATTATCATAGGTGCTAACAAAGCAGTATTTATGTTTTTAAGAGAGTCAGGTAATGTTTCAGGGTTTATTTCTTCCATTGATCCGTGAAGCGATTTTATATAATCAACCAGATCCCAGTGCGACTGTGCGTTTTGAAACCGTGGACTCAGTTTATACCATGCACGCTGATAATAATTGGTCACTCCTATTAAATGCAAAGCCGAATCAAGCGCATTCAGTCTGCGATAATTTTGTTTTCCATATTCTCCATGATAGATATATGTTCTGTTGAGTTGATGGTTTAATTCTATCAGTTGATTATAATTCATCTCTAAATCCATCACCACATCTTTTTTACCAACAGCAATTTCACTTTGGAAACCATGAGTTAAATCAGCAATTCTCCTCCACCCTATTATTGCATCCAGTTGCGCTTTTCCTTTGCTCACAACAAATAACGAATTCACTACTATACGTTGCTTCACCAATTGCTCACAGGTTTTCTCCAGGTCAACTCCACGGATGGATGCAAGCCCATTACCCACAATAAAAATTATCCTGGAATTATTTACTTCCTTTCCCCAATTCATTTCGTTCATAGCAACAGTCAGGGCGGCATTCACATATTGATCTCCTTTCTCAATTGCAGGTTTTAGTTTGTATAACTCATAAGCAAGCGAATCGTAATCATTGGTTAAATCAGAAAGCACTTTAACATAAGCTGTTTCTTTACCAAAGCTTGGACGCGAAAAACCTATTACACCTATCCGTAAATCAGGAACAGGTTCCATAGCATGTGCCTGGTTAATAATAGTCCATAGTTGCTCTCGCACATCTTCAATCAAACCATTGGTGCTTCCGCTCAAGTCAAGACAAAACACAATGTCCAACGGATGTTGCCTTGCATTTCTCGTTGTATTATTCTTATCAGATGCACTTGTATTTACATACGAGAGTATCGCCACCAAAAAATATATTTTTTTAATAAAAGTCATCGTTATCCTGAAGTAATAATAATTATACGTTGAAATTTTTTTTAGGATATACTTTTTAAAAAATTATTTATCGTGACTTGCAGATTATCCAAAGCAAGCTGAATATTCCATTTGGATTTATCTCTTCTCTCTACGTAATTAGAAATACTTCTAAGCTGAATACAATTCATTTTATGATAAAGGCATGCATAAAAAAATGCTGCACCCTCCATCGTTTCCACATCTGCTTCTGTCCGTTTTAAAAGTTTTATAATTGATTCATCATTTCCATGAACTTTATTAACCGTAACCCCATCCACGTTTTTTAACTTGCTAAGCTGTTGCTGATAAGGATGTATCGCAACTAATTTTCCATTGTTAAACGGAAATTCATTTTTATCTGATAAACCCAACTCATAAATATCCAGGAAAGATTGATCGTCCTCAGCACCTAAGTCTCCAATAACATCTGAATTCACTACCACCACTTCGCCCGGTTGCAATTGTTTATTCAAAGCACCGGCCAGACCTATATTTAAAACCAAATCATATTTATTTTCCTTCAAACACATTCCAAGATGAAAAGCTGTTAACATCATTCCCACCCCGGTAATTAAAATATCAACACTGTGTTTATGTATAACAACAGAAAAATATGTTCCCGCTTTCGCAGATAAAATATCTTTCGTAATAAAAGAAACTTCTCCGGGAGTTGCACTAACGATAAGAATGCGCATAAGAAGAAGCAAAACTATCAAATCCGACTTTCAAAATGCTCAAAAACAAAATAGATTAACTTTGCCCCTTATTGAAAATTAAGAGTAAGAAATGGTATTTATTACACGAAGAGAACGGTTTAATGCAGCACATAAACTTTACAGGTCAGAGTGGAGTGACGAAAAAAATCTGGAGGTATTTGGCAAATGCAGCAATCCTAACTGGCACGGACATAACTATGAATTGTTTGTTACCGTTAAAGGAATACCTCATGCCGAAACAGGATTTGTGATTGACCTTAAACAGTTAAGTGAATTGATTAAAGAAAAAATAATTGCTCCGCTTGATCACCGTAATATTAACCTTGACGTAGATTTTATGAAAGGCAGAATTGCTTCCACAGAAATTCTTGCTGTAGCCATTTGGGAACAATTAGAAGATGGTATAAAAAGCCGGGGAGGATCATTACATTCCATTCGTTTGCACGAAACAGAAAATAATTATGTTGAATATTTTGGTGATAAAATTTAAAATAAAATTATTTTGGCTAAGAAGAAAATTTCGATGAGTGAACAGAATGAAATGGATGGCTATGAAAAAATAGACCTTTATAATCCGGATCTTGTTGAAAGTATTTCAAAAAAATACAAAGAAATTCTTAGTGAGCTCGGTGAAGATCCGGAGCGTGAAGGCTTATTGAAAACGCCTGAACGTGTTGCAAAGTCATTGCAGTTTCTCACCCATGGTTATGATCTTAATCCAAAAGAAATTTTAAGCTCAGCAAAGTTTCGTGAGGATTACAAGCAGATGGTTATTGTAAAGGATATTGAAATTTATTCTTTATGCGAACATCATCTTTTACCTTTCTTTGGCAAAGCACACGTGGCATACATCCCCAATAATTACATTGTTGGCTTAAGTAAAATTCCACGTGTAGTGGATGCTTATGCAAGAAGGCTTCAGGTGCAGGAACGTTTGACCACTGAAATCCGTGATGCCATACAGGATACTTTGCAACCATTGGGAGTTGCAGTGGTAATTGAAGCATCACACCTTTGCATGCAAATGCGTGGCATACAAAAACAAAATTCAATCACCACCACTTCGGCATTCACAGGTGAGTTTGAAAACGACAGAACACGAAGTGAGTTTATTAGTTTGATCCGCGGGAAATTGCATTAATAAAACTTATCTGCGAATACGAATCAGTATGAATTTACGAATGGCTAACTGAACATCAAACATGAAACCTTAAACTTTAAACTAAAAAAATGAAAGCATATATTTTTCCCGGTCAGGGATCTCAGTTTGTTGGAATGGGTAAGGACTTATATGAAAGTTCATCTTCTGCAAAAGAATTATTTGAACAGGCAAACAATATTATCGGTTTCAGAATTTCTGATCTGATGTTTACAGGCACTGATGAAGATCTAAAGCAAACTAAAGTTACTCAACCCGCTATTTTTATTCATTCAGTCATACAGGCTTTAACTTCAGGCGACAATTTTAAACCTGAGATGGTTGCAGGTCATTCATTGGGAGAATTTTCTGCTCTTGTTGCTAATGCAGCATTGAGTTTTGAAGATGGTTTGCGTTTAGTAATTGAACGAGCCAATGCAATGCAGTCTGCATGCGAACAGCAACCCGGAACGATGGCTGCGGTGCTGGGATTGGAAGATGAAAAGGTGGAAGAAATATGTGCCTCAATTGATAAAATTGTGGTGCCTGCCAATTATAATTGTCCGGGTCAGTTAGTGATATCAGGTTCAGTAGAAGGAGTGAAAGAAGCTTGTGAAAAATTAATTGCAGCCGGAGCAAAACGTGCCTTGGTGTTGAATGTGGGAGGAGCATTTCACTCACCACTTATGGAACCTGCAAGAGAACGACTGGCAACTGCTATTGACAAAACAAATTTTAATACCCCACGCTGTGCAGTTTATCAGAATGCAACTGCCACTCCACATTCAAATCCTGCTGAGATAAAACAAAACCTCATTGCACAACTTACTGCACCAGTCCGCTGGACGCAATCCATTCAACGGATGATGCAGGATGGCGCCACGTCATTTACTGAAGTAGGTCCTGGAAAAGTTTTGCAGGGCTTGGTTAAAAAAATTAATAAAGAAGCAGTTATTGCGTGAGAAAATAAAAGTTTAAAGTAGTTAGTAGAAAGAAAATAATATTATTTATGGCAGCGAATCAATTTCAAACTTCAGACTTTAAACTTCTTCAATGGAACTGAACACCCTCAATGCTATTTCTCCTGTTGATGGACGCTATCGTAAAATGTGCGAAGAGCTTGCTTTGTATTTCAGCGAAGAAGCATTGATGCGTTACCGCGTAATGGTGGAAGTGGAATATTTTATTGAGCTGTGCAGGATTCCATTACCACAACTTAAAGATGTACCAGCAGATATTTTTCCAAAGCTGCAGCAATTGTATCATCATTTTACCCATGAAGATGCAGTAAAAATAAAATCTATTGAAGCTGTAACCAACCATGATGTTAAAGCAGTTGAATATTTTATCAAAGAAAAATTTGAACGCTTTGATCTGACTAAGTACGCAGAGTTCGTTCACTTTGGATTAACGTCACAGGACATTAACAACACCGCTATTCCATTGTCATTAAAAGAATCAGTACACCATATTTACCTGCCGATAATCAAAGCAGTTTGCGACAAGCTTGCACAGGTAAGCCGTGATTGGATTAATATACCGATGCTTGCAAGAACCCATGGTCAGCCGGCATCCCCTACGCTGCTTGGTAAAGAGATTTATGTTTTTCATCATCGCATCATCACGCAATTAGAGCTGATGCAAAAAGTTGCATGCACTGCCAAATTTGGAGGAGCTACAGGCAATTTCAATGCACACCATGTTGCTTTTCCTGATATTGACTGGATGGATTTTTCTGATCGTTTTATTACACGGCTCGGGCTTACACGAAGTCCATACACTACGCAAATAGAACATTACGATAACATGGCTGCTACCTTTGATGCAATGAAACGCATCAACACGATCCTTATTGATTTATGTCGTGACTACTGGACTTATATTTCCATGAATTATTTTACACAGAAAGTTGTAGCTAACGAAGTGGGCTCTTCCGCAATGCCACATAAAGTAAATCCCATTGATTTTGAAAATGCTGAAGGAAATTTAGGAATGGCAAATGCTTTATTAGAACATTTTGCTGCCAAGCTTCCTATTTCCCGTTTGCAAAGAGATTTAACTGACAGCACTGTGTTGCGCAATCTCGGTGTTCCTTTTGCACATACTCTGATTGCAGCTAAATCATTGTTGAAAGGTCTTGATAAAATATCAGTAAATCGTGAAGCACTAAAAGAAGACCTGGAAAACAACTGGGCAGTGGTGGCAGAAGCAATTCAAACTGTTTTGCGAAAAGAAGGAGTAAGCAATCCTTATGAATTATTAAAAGGGCTTACCCGGACTGGAAAGAAAATCAATAAGCAAAGTATACAGGAGTTTATTAAAGGTTTGCAAGTGAATGATGATTTGAAAAAACAATTACTTTCAATTACTCCTGAAAATTACACGGGGATTCATAAAGAGTTTTGAACTTAACAGATAGAAAAACAAAGCGCTTGCTGAATTTTAAATCAGCAAGCGCTTTGTTTTATGCATTAATAATTGTTAATCTGTAATCACAAGTTTTTTACAAACGCTTCCTTTGTTGCTCTCAATTTTAATCTGATAAATACCTGATGTTTGTTTTGAAAGATCAAGACTCTCATGCAAAGTCTGCGCAGTATATTGTTTTTCCAACACGATATTTCCCAAACCATCAGTGATTGTTAATCTGATATTTTCAATCTCAGCACTGCGGATATTTAATTTAAAAATTCCATTGC
>JANLUX010000423.1:0-10765 GCA_031363705.1 Bacteroidota bacterium | reverse complement strand
CAAGAATTTTTGCTGCGGTTTGCACACCTGAATTACTGGCACCTCCTACTCCATGCGCCAATATGCTTGCACCACACAGATATAAATTTTCTATTTCTGTTTTTGGATTAAAAGAGAAAGGGCCGGTTTGCCAAAAACTCTTTTCGGTGCCGTACACGTTTCCATTTGTATTGTTGATGTAATGCTGGGTAGTGAGGGGCGTCCCTAATTCAACATGCACGATGTGGTTTCTTACATCAGGCAAAACTTTTTCAACGTTGTTCAATAATTTATAAATGATGCGCTCTTTAAATTTATGATAAGCTTCCGTTTGCTGTTCGTCAGGATTATTAAAAACACTGAATGGTTTATACTCAATAAATGTTACAACTTCAATAGTGTGATGTTTCCCATTAAAACTAACGGGGTCTTTTAAAGTGGGACAACTGATAAAGCAGGCAGGGAATTCTTCTCCTTTTAAAATATCATCATCAGTCATTTCACGGTATAACTTTTCAATGTCCTTATGTTGAAGCTGCCATATATTTCCTGAGTCTAACCCATATTCGAGCACATCCATATCAACTGTTAAAAACAAAAACAACGCAGTTACTGAGTACTTTGATTTTGAAAGTTTACGCTGAAGCTCATTGCTTAGTTTTTCTTTACCTGCTAAATCAAATGTTTTAGCAGGATCAGCATTGGAGATTATTCTCTTTGCATATATTATTTCTCCGCTTGCAAGCTCAACGCCTATTGCCTTATGCTTACGATCACCTTCTGTCAATATTTTTTTAACACATTCACCAGTTCGGATTTCTCCACCATATTTATGAATGGCATTGGTCATCGCTTTAACAATTGCTGCACCTCCTCCCATCGGATAAAAGCCACCATTGAAATAATGATTCATCACTACACAATGCACCGGAAAACTTGCTTTTGAAGGCGGTAATCCATGATCTCCACATTGTACATTTAAAATTGTTTGAAGCAAAGGATCTTTAATATACCAGTTAATAACAGTCTGCAATTTAAATAATGCATACTTACCCATGTGGCGTGTGCGAAATGGAATAGTTAAATGATCCCGGAAACCTTTCATCTTCGGTATCAACTGGATTTCATCACTTACCTTTTTCACTAACTCCAGATATTTCTTCAGCCGCTTTCGTTCGGCAGGAAAACGTGCAGACAAGGTTTCATACAGACGATGAATATCCGCTGGCATATCAATATGCTCCCTTCCTATTATACAATGCTCATAAGCATCCCGATTCATTCTGAAAAAAACTAAATCATTTGCAATGCCTAACCCTTCATATAAGTCGCTGGTACTTTCTCCCTTATCAAGCAAACCAATGTAATGCACCCCCGGACTGAAACGATGACCATTCAAATAAAAACTATGACACCATCCTCCCGGCACATAATGCTGCTCAAGCACTAATACTTTTTGTCCTGCTCTGCTCAGACATAAAGCTGCTGTTAAACCTGCTGCTCCGGAGCCTATTATAATGGTGTCAATATCCTGCATCTTCGTATGATGCAGCCAAGTTAGGCATATCATAACAGAACTTGTAAACTGATTCTTTACGAGATTTGCACCTTATGAAAAAAATTTTATCAGTGAACATATTACTGTTCACATTGCTTGCTGTTTCAGTATCAGCGCAAACGCATTCAAATAGCAACTCAGCATCCATCTTACTTCAACTCCAAAAACTTAATACAATTGGTTCGGTATTGTATGTGGCTGCACATCCTGATGATGAGAACACACGGCTGCTGGGTTATCTCTCTAATGAAAAAAAATTAAGAACCGGATACATTTCTATTACCCGTGGTGACGGAGGTCAGAACCTGATTGGCAAAGAACAAGGTGATTTGCTGGGACTCATTCGTACACAGGAACTTTTAGCTGCAAGAAAAACAGATGGAGCTGAACAATTTTTTACCCGTGCAAATGATTTTGGTTATTCTAAAAACCCAGAAGAAACATTTGCCATCTGGAACAAAGACAGCATTCTGAAAGATTTAGTGTGGGTAATCAGGAAGTTTAAACCCGATGTAATCATCTGCCGTTTTCCAACAACCGGTGAAGGCGGTCACGGACATCATACTGCTTCTGCAATTTTAGCTGTTGAAGCATTTGATGCAGCAGCAGATTCCAAACGTTATCCTGAGCAGTTAGCTTACACTGAAGTATGGCAACCAAAAAGAATTTTCTGGAACACATTTAATTTTGGATCTAGCAACACCACTTCACCTGATCAGTTGAAAATAGATGTTGGAGTTTACAATCCGCTGCTCGGCAAAGGCTATGGCGAAATTGCTGCTGAAAGCCGTTCGATGCACAAGAGCCAGGGATTTGGTTCTGCTAAAACAAGGGGATCAACCATTGAATATTTCAAGCAGTTAAAGGGAGATTCAGTACATACTGATTTGTTTGAAGGAATAGATCATACATGGAAACGACTTTCAGGAACTGCTAAATTGCAATCTTTAATAGATGACTGTATTAAAAAATATAACCCGGTTTCACCAGAGAAAATAATACCTGATTTGGTTTTGATTTATAAAGAACTTCAGCAGTTGAAAGAATCAGATGGAAAAATTAAATACTGGAAACAACAAAAGTTAAAAGAAACAGAATCCCTTTTGCTTGCTTGTTCAGGTTTATGGCTGGAAGCAAGTGCTGATGACTTTATTGGAATACCGGGCGACACAATAACCATTACAGCACAAATAATCTGTCGTAACAATACTGAAGCAAAGCTTAACAGGATAAATTTTTTACAACAAGCTGATACCACCACAAATCTTACGCTAAAGCACAATGAACTCTTCACCTTTAAACACAAAGAACAACTCCCTTCATCTCTGCCCTATTCTAATCCTTATTGGCTTAATGACAAACACAGTGAAGGATTATTTTCAATTAAAAACCCTTTGCTCATCGGAAATCCTGAGAGCAATCCTTTAGTGATGGTTAGCTTTTATATTGATATCAACGGACTTCCTTTGCAAATTGATAAACCTGTAATATTCAAAAGCACCGACCCGGTGAAGGGCGAAGTTTATCGTCCTTATGAAATTCTTCCTCCGGCAACCGTTAATATTTCAGAAAAAGTATATGTGTTCAGTGATGCAACACCTAAAACCATTCAATTTATTGTAAAGGCAAATGCTGATAACGTGAGTGGTACTTTGCAGTTAGACGTTCCTGACACATGGACGTTATCAGTACAAAACAATTCGTTTCAATTAAATAAAAAAGGTGATGAAGCTATACTCGAAGCCATGCTGAGCCCTGTTACCCATACTGGCATTACAAAACTGGGTGCCTCACTAAACATAAATAATAAAGTTTATAATAAAAGTATCCAACGCATCGAATACGATCATATTCCTTATCAGTTTACTTTAAGTGATGCAGAAGTAAAGCTGGTAAATGTTAATCTTAAAAAAACTGCAACCACAATCGGTTATATTCCTGGTGCAGGTGATGAAATTCCTGCTTGTTTAAAGCAAGTAGGTTATGATGTAACAATTCTTACTGATGAAATGATAGGGACTCAAAACCTGTCACGTTATTCCGCAATTGTTACAGGCATACGTGCTTATAATACTAACAATCGCCTGCAATTGCATTACGATAAGCTGATGGACTATATAAAGCAGGGAGGAAATCTTATTGTACAGTATAATACTAATAGCCGTATAGGTCCTGTGCAGGCAAAGATTGGTCCTTATCCATTCACAATTTCGCGTGAGAGGGTTACTGATGAAAAAGCAGAAGTACGATTCATCAATGCTGAACATCCTGCACTTACATTCCCAAACAAAATAACCACTAAAGATTTTAACGGTTGGATACAGGAACGCGGAATTTATTTTGCAAGTGAGCTTGACAAAAATTATGAAACCATTTTATCATTGAATGATCATGGTGAAAAAGCAAATGAAGGCAATACTATCATTTCAAAATATGGCAAAGGGAATTTTGTTTACACAGGGCTTGCATTTTTTAGGGAGTTGCCTGCCGGAATTCCGGGAGCTTATCGTTTATTTGTAAACCTGTTAAGTCTTCCGGTAAACAAATAATAATGCAAGAAGAAAAGCCGCCCTTCTTCGGAACATGGAACAATGTGTATATGCTTGTTATTAGTGTATTAGTCATTTTGATTATCGGATTATACATTTTCACTAAACATTTTTCATGAGTACAATTGATTGGCTGGTTTTAGTTGTAACAATTTTGTTCATTGTGCTTTATGGAATATGGAAAAGCCGTGGCACAAAAAATATAAAAGGATTTTTACTGGCAGATAAAAAATTACCCTGGTACCATGTTGGCTTATCAGTGATGGCAACACAAGCCAGTGCAATTACATTTTTATCTGGACCAGGACTGGCTTACAGTGATGGTTTGCGTTTTGTACAATTCTATTTTGGGTTGCCATTGGCGATGATAGTTATCTGCATCACCTTCATACCGATTTTTAAAAACCTTAATGTTTATACCGCTTATGAATATTTAGAAAAACGCTTTGATAATAAAACCCGTTCGTTTACCGCATTTCTTTTCCTCTTGCAAAGAGGCTTGTCAACAGGTATAACCATTTACGCGCCTGCCATTGTACTTTCTTCCATACTTGGATTTAATATTATCTACACTACATTATTTTCGGGTGGTATCGTAATCCTCTACACCGTTTATGGAGGAACCAAGGCAGTTTCTCATACTCAATTGTTGCAGATGAGTATCATATTTGCTGGCCTGTTTCTGGCAGCATACATGGTTGTTCATCTTTTACCATCCGATATTGGTTTTGTTGAAGCATTGCACATTGCGGGTAAAATGAATAAGCTGAACGCAATTGACACACATTTCGACTGGAATAACCGCTACAATCTATGGTCAGGAATTATAGGAGGATTCTTTTTGCAGCTCTCTTATTTTGGTACCGATCAATCTCAGGTTGGCAGGTATCTCACAGGTAAATCAATTGAACAAAGCCGTCTTGGATTAGTGATGAATGGCTTATTAAAAATACCGATGCAGTTTTTGATATTATTAATAGGCACATTGGTATTTACATTTTATCAATACCACCAGCCACCTGTTTTTTTCAATCACTATGAAGTAGATCGTATTGAAAATAGTATTTATAAAAATGAATTCAAAAAGCTGGAATCTGATTTTGCAAATGCACACAATCAAAAGCAGCAACATGTTAATGAATTAGTGAGCGCAGTTAATAGTGAAAACAAATCAGCCATTGAAGATGCTAAGGTTAAACTGCAAAAGGCGGATCAACAAACAACCAACATTAGAAAAGAAGTAACTGCATTGATGGAAAAAAATGATCCGGATGCTGATACCAATGACACAAATTTTATCTTCCTGAGTTTTGTAACTACCTATTTACCTGTTGGATTAGTGGGAATGTTGATCGCTATTATATTTCTTGCATCAATGGGTTCCACTGCCAGTGGTCTAAATTCACTTGCATCCACCACGGTGGTAGATTTTTATAAACGCATGATCAACAAACATGCTAGTGAACATAATTACTTATCTGCCTCACGGTGGGCAACAGTTGGCTGGGGATTGTTCTGTATTGTAGTTGCATTGTATGCAGGAAAACTCGGCAACCTCATTGAAGCCGTTAATATTTTAGGTTCATTATTTTATGGTACCATTCTTGGAATTTTCTGCACTGCGTTTTATTTAAAGAAAGTAAATGGAACAGCAGTATTCTATGCTGCTTTGATTGTGGAATGTTTTATAATCTATGCATGGCTCACAGAACTAACCGCATTTCTCTGGCTGAATGTAATCGGATGTCTATTGGTAATGCTTCTTTCATTTGTTTTGCAGAAAATACTCCCTAAAAATAAAGCTGTTCATTAAATAAAAAATCCCCGTAACATAACGCTACAGGGATATATACTTTTTAACAACTTAATGGCTTATTTTCCAGCTTTAGCTTCTGCAATAAGTTTTTCATTCAATTTAACGTAATCATCATTCTTATCTTCTTTAGCTAATGCTAATGATTGCTCAGCTGTAGCTATTACTCCTTTATAATCTTTCATTTTCATCTGAATCTTCGCTTTCAAATGCGCTGACCAATATGCTTTCGAGTTATTTTGAAATGCTTTGGTTGCATAATCCAGTGCTAGTTTCAGGTCTTTATCATTTTCATAATAATAATTTGCTGCCGAATGGTAAGGACGTGAATCATTCGCTAAAGAGGTTTCAATGTTCTTCATTATGCGGGTATCAATATCTGTAGATACACCAAAGGCAACGCGTGTGTTTTCCCAGCTCAATTCAATATTGGCAGTGCGTGAAGTGATGTCAGCTATATTAATTGTAAATGTTTCTACCTTGTTAGCAAGTGCTGAAGGTTTAACCTTAACTCTCACTATTTCATTTTCCGTTTTGTAATCATTTACATCGCCATCCAGTTTCAAATCTTTATAAAGCATTATTTCCCAACTCTCCTTACCAGGTACAGTGTAAAGCGCATAAGTACCAGCTTTCACATCATTACCTTCTATTTTTACATCATCACCAAAAGTAATTTTTGTTGAATTGTTTGCTCCGGTGCGCCAAATTTTTCCATATGGAACAAGATCACCAAACACCGTTCTTCCCTTCACACCTGGTCGTGAGTATTCAATAGTAATTTCCGACAAACCAAAATTCTGTTTTATTGTTTGTGTGGGGCTTGGTGCCGGCACTTTTAATTGTTGGGCATTAACACTTGTAAATACCACTGAAAATAATAGTGCTGTAAAAGCACTCATCAATTGTTTTTTCATCATTTATATTTTTTTAAAAATTGTTTGACAAAAATAAAAATAAACACACTTCCCGGTTTTCTCTCTGAAATCAATTGTAATGGTCGGAAGTTTAGATATCCTGGTCATGTGTACAACTCTACTGGTCGAACTTCTTAAAATAAGCATTCATGATCGTTTACATTTGCTTTACTGATATTAATCAAGTTAAAAATACTCATTCTAAAAATCTATAATTATGAAAAAGAATCTGCTGATTATTATATTGCTGGTTTGTCATTTTACCGGTTACACACAACGGGAACTCACCTTACCCGAAGCAAGTCAAACTGCTATGGTGATGCAACGGATAGGCTTAACCGATATCACAATCAATTATCACAGTCCTTTGGCTAAAAGTCGGAAAATATGGGGCGACCTCGTTCCTTACAACGAAGTATGGCGCGCAGGAGCAAATGAAAACACCACAATTGGTTTTACATCAGATGTGATGATTGAAGGAAAAATGTTGAAAGCAGGAACCTATGGATTACACATGATTCCCACTGAAAAAGAATGGACAATTATTTTTTCAAAGGATTATAAATCATGGGGAAGTTTTTTTTATGATGAAAAACAAGATGCTTTACGTGTTAATGTAACTCCTAAACAAACTGAAATGCAGGATTGGCTCAGCTATAGTTTTGCTGATCCTCAACCGGCTTCGGCAACTGCGATATTAAGATGGGAAAAACTTGCAGTTCCCATAGCAATAATGGTTGATGTGCACGAAGTAGTTATAAATAATATGCGTGACGAACTTAAAAATGTTCCAGGATTTTTTGCACAAGGACATCAGCAGGCAGCAGCTTATTGCATTGACAATAAAGTTCATTTGGATGATGCGGAAAAATGGATTGACAAATCAATTAAAATTCAAAAAACATTAGCTAACCTGAATACCAAATCGAAGTTACTTGCATTACAGGGAAAACAAACCGAATCAGATGCAACGCTTAAAGAAGCAATGACGCTTGCTGATGAAACACAACTGAACGCTTATGGTTATCAACTAATGGCGCAGGGAAAATTGAAGGAAGCCATTGATATTTTTAAAGAGAATGTAAAGCGATATCCTGCTTCATGGAATGTGTATGACAGCCTTGCCGAAGCGCTTGAAAAATCAGGTGATAACAAAGCTGCTGTAAATAATTATAAAAGTGCATTAGCAAAAGCTCCGGAAGCGGAAAAAGCACGTTTGGAAAAAATTATTAAGAAATTAAGCGGGAGTTAAAACAAATAATTAATCCTTGTAAACAACAAAGCCAATCAAACAGATTGGCTTTGTTGTTTAATATTTTGGAAGTTAATAACTCAACACAACACTTTTCATATTTCCATCAATACCTGTCCATGAAACTTTGTAGCCGTATGCACAGGTTAGTGTTGAGGGATTACCTTGTTGATCTACACCGAGTGTAAGTAAAAAATTTTTGCCGTTAACCCAATGCACTAATTCACCGGAATTGAATTTCCATAATCCGCAATCAGAGTTTGAAAAAATTGGTGAAGTGTAATAAGTGGTAAAACTTTTACCATACCTGTTAGTACCCCATGAATCAACATGTGCAACTCCTGCCAAAGTGGTATCACCATTACTTGTAAAATTTAATCTTAAAGCTGAAGGTGTGTAAGTCCATTCTGTAATGCGGGCACTGTTCCAGGTTGCATGCAGGTTATTATCAAATGATACCTGAATATTAAATGCACGTTCCTGGTATTTGAATGTAGCATTACCAGACAGGAAGCTGAGCCAGTTATGGCCATTAATATTTTTTAAGGTTTTAACTCCGTTAAAGGTGATTGATTTATGATCACTTAACCGCGTTATTTTAAAATTAATGTAGGTTATGGTAAGCACTGCATTAGTGTCAGCCCATAAATTACCGGAAGTAAGCTGAACTTTTATTTGTCCGGCACGGGTACGTGAAGCATTAAAACAAGGGGTGACACTATCAAAATTAAAGATCACAATTTTTTGAGACAGCTGTGATGTATCAATGGTAGCTCCGCATAATTGAACTGATCCGCCTGCATTGCCAAACCCTGTTATTCCTTTCAATTGATCGTTGATATCTCCATCCGTTTGATCCGATTCTGATTTATACCTGTTGGAATCATCATTGAATTGTGCAATATTCGGGTCAAGAGATTCATTGCTTGTTTCATCATCTTTTTTCTTGCATGAGTTCACCAACATCAGGCAGAACATAAAAAACAATATGCTTATTTTATTTTGCATTTTATAGAAATTTAATACTACAAAGATAGGATGTGTATAACCACAGATGCTGATGATTGTTGCTATCTATTAACAGCGTAATGTTATGAATTAGCGATATAACACAAATTTTTTCTTCAAAAAAAACAAAAAGCTTCAGAAATAAATTTTTACCGGTTAATAATTTGAGAATAACAGCATCGTTCCTTTAAGAAGCGTTGGGTTAATCGCTTTATTTTTGCACTTCATGTTTCAAAGGATCAGTTACGCAGTTCTTTTATTTTGTGTCATCAACACTTTCACAGTGAGTGCACAAACTGATTCTTCCCAGACACAGAGTTGGCGTAAGCCACGATTTTTTTTTCAGTTTGACCGTTACAATTCATTTGTAAGCAACCGTGGAGCTAACTGCAGCGGATTTAAAACAGGATTAGAGTATGCAAAAAAGTACAGGTTCGGAATTGGTTTTTATAATCTTAAATCAGATATTATTGAATATAAAACTTTAAATGAGCAAGATGCGGCTAATGCACCTAACGACACGGTGAAAGCACGGCTCAATATGATTACTATTCCATTTTGTTTTGAATATGTATTTTACGACAAAGGTCCATGGCAGTTCAGCTTACCAATCAATTTAGGAATCGGAGAAACTTACTTTAGCTATTTTGATAAAGAAGGAAAAGAGAAACGAATGCGTGATGCGCCCATTATTGATTATGAAGTTGCCATCACTGGTCAGTATAAAATATTAAAATGGTTTGGTGTAGGTGCTGGGGTTGGTTACCGCCTGATGCTGTTAGATAATCCTGCCAAAGAACATAATTTCAATTCCCCTATTTATACAGTGAAATTAAAGATTTTTGTTGGAGAGATTATTAAATCTGTTTTTCCGTCAAAGAAAAAGAAGGAAAAGTAAATCTGCGAAGCAAAGGATTGAGGGTTTTAAGAAAACAAAAAACTCTTAAGGCAATCAGTCAACAATCAATTTTTGTATTGCCACCTTATCATCAATAATTATTTTAACAATATACATTCCTTTGTCAAGGGATGAAATATTAATGCTGTTAAGAATCCTATTACCTGGAAATTGGTTCATCATTTTTCCTTCTGCCGTATAAATTTGAATGGTATTTACTTTTAAATGTTGATTATTAAGATTGATATACAGTTTATCATGGGCAGGATTCGGATAAAGACTTAAAAGGTTATTAATATCAATTGAATTAACCGCAGCATTTATTGGTATTCCGAAAAAGGGACGCAGAAATGTTTTTACAAAATCCACAGTTGAATCCATGTAAGCCATCTGCGTTGCATTAGTACCTGCATAGGGTACATGAGGAGCACCATACCAAGTGTGGAACGGATTGCTTACCCCTGCATTATCTGCACGCAGTTTTAAACTTGCACTCCCATCAACCACTAACAATGGAACTGTAAGCACTGAAATGACTGCGGAACCATAAGGCACGGTTGCATCGGCAGTACCATGCATACTTACAAAAGGAATATCGCCTGCATTAATCCATGCGCTATCACCTAAAGCACCGCAAAGATTTATAACACCCAACACGTTGGATGGATAACCAGGATTTCCACTTGTACCTTCAATTCCACCCATTGAAGCAACATTAAAGTAGGCTGGCACTTCAGCAGAATCCATATAAGCAAGATGCAAAGCAGTGAACGCCCCTGCGGAACTGCCTC
>JANLUX010000412.1:0-12640 GCA_031363705.1 Bacteroidota bacterium | reverse complement strand
GATGTTGCATTGGCTTCGATGAGTGGCTTGACATCACAACCAAATTTTAATTCGATGGTGGAAGCATTGCGTAACACGCCTCACGAAGTTGATTTTAATATTGACACACTGAACGAACATTCCAACTATTGGGAAACAGTGCGTGAGTGGTATTATCCTTTTGAGTCAGGAATGATGGCTGGAACTGCCGATGTTTATCAACACGAAATTCCGGGAGGACAATATTCAAATCTCAAACCACAGGCTACTTCACTTGGGCTTGGAGATAAAATGGTGGAGATAAAAAAAATGTATGCTGATGTGAATGAAATGTTTGGTGATGTGGTGAAGGTTACACCGAGTTCAAAAGTGGTGGGTGATATGGCTTTGTACATGGTGAGTAATAATTTGAGCAAGGAAGATATTTTTACTAAAGGCGACAACATCAGTTTTCCCGAATCAGTAAAAAGTTTTTTCAAAGGCGATTTAGGACAACCACATGGAGGATTTCCTGCCGAATTGCAACGCATCATTTTAAAAGATGAAAAGCCATATACTGATTTACCCAACGCACATTTACAACCAGTTGATTTTGAAAAAGAGTTTGCAGCATTCCAAAATAAATTTGATTCACAATGCACGTTCTTGGCTTTTCTAAGTTGGAAATTTTATCCCAAAGTTTTTGAAGAGTATTATGCTTTCGTAAAAAAATATGGTGATGTGAGTTCATTACCCACCACTGCATTTTTTTACGGAATGAAAAACAACGAAGAGATTTTAGTAGAGATAGGAAAAGGAAAAACAATCATCATTCGTTTGCTTTATGTTGGTGATGTAGATGAAAGCGGAAACCGAACTGTTTATTTTAGATTGAACGGACAAACACGAAGCGTGGAAGTGAAAGACAAAAAAGCAAACGTTAAAAAAACCGCTCACGCAAAAGCAAGTAACGAAAAACAAATCGGCACACCTTTGCAGGGATTACTCAGCAAAATATTTGTGAAACCCGGTCAATCCGTAAAACGCAACACACCATTATTCACCATCGAAGCAATGAAGATGGAAACCACTATCACTGCATCCAATGATTTCAAAATAAAAAATTTAGTGTTGAGTGAAGGGACGCTTGTGGAGGCAGATGATTTGGTGGTGGAGGTGGAGTGATATATTCCCATTCAATCAACGAATGTAAAATTTCTATTTTTTCCCTTTCGTGATTTTTTTTATTTCCTTGTCAAAGTCTGATTCATAATTCTTATCCTGAATTACACGATAATTCTCAAATTCACCTTCTGCTTTCAGTTTGGCTTCGAGCATCGTTACCTTTCCTTTGTCTTTTAAAATAGGATAATTGGAAAGCTGCAAAAAATTAATAAGAAATTTACTCCAGTCTTTCATGTACATTAATTGCTGACGCAGCGCATTATTTTCAGCCAAATCCAAATAAGCTGAAACAATTCTGTTAAGCTCCGAAATATGTGCTTCATTCAAATAAATTTTTGCTACTGCCACATCACTCTTTAATATTTTTCCATCGGGCGCATACTTCCAAGTTTTTAAACCCATGTAATTTTTTTTTGCATCCGCTTCGGTATAAATTATTTCGGCTGCTGTTTTACCTGTTATTGCCCAATGCAATTTGTTTTGTACTGATGCAAAAAAATCTTTGGTGGTTTCGTCTTCTATATGATAGTCAACACTTAATGCATACAAGTCAGTAATTTTTTGATAGAACCTCCTCTCACTTGCTCGTATTTCCCTGATGCGTTCAAGCAGTTCTTCAAAATAATCTTTGCCAAAAGATTTGCCTTGTTTCAGCCGCTCATCATCCAATACAAAACCTTTGGTGATAAATTCCTTGAGCGTATTAGTTGCCCAAATTCTGAACTGGGTAGCCTGTGTTGAATTAACACGGTAGCCAACAGCTATAATTGCTTCTAACCTATAGAAATCAATATTCCTTGCTACCTCTCTGCTTCCCTCTTTTTGAACTATCCGGAAATTCCGGATGGTTGAATCCTTTTGCAATTCGCCTGTTGCATAAATATTTTGAAGATGCTCGTTAATAGTTCTCACATCTACACTAAATAAATCTGCAATGCGTTTCTGGCTCAACCAAAAAGTTTCTCCTTCAAAAACCACTTCCACTTTTATATTGCCTTGTGGAGTAGAGTAAAATATAATTTGATTGCTGTTCATTTATACAAAAGGAGTTTTTGAATTATTTAACAGTTGAGTTTTTGCTGCTGTCAAAGTTAGCGTTTGAATTTTCTTTATTCTGTCAGCCATTAAAATTATATTTTTACTGATGTTAATGAAACAACCATCACAGCGTCCAATGATTTTAAAATAAAAAATTTATTTCCCCCCGTTGGTGTCCCACCAATGCGTTTTTCTCATTCACACTCCATCCTTTTATCAACTTACAGCCAATGTAATTTAAAACAAATTCAACGTTTGCATCTTTCGGTGAGCACTTATACATTCATAATATCATCAGGAAACCTGTTTTTGTATTTGCAACATTCCGCGCTATTCATAAGCAAATAAAAAAATGGTTTCTCAAACCGAAATAGAAAAATTAGTTAACACAGTGGTAGAAATAGAACACCCGCAAAAGGTGGTGTTGTTCGGTTCTTATGCCAATGATAATGCCCATGATGAAAGTGATGTTGATCTTTTGGTGATCGTGAAGCAAAGCAACACATCAAAGCTTGCACGAATGAAAAATATCCGGCAGCAATTGGGTAAGTTCAATTTTTTTTGCACCCTATCAAAATTCTACTGCTAATTATAAACTTACAGCATAAGGGCATACTGACCAAGTTAATTTATTTTATTTTTGACAGCATGAAATCTATTATCATTGAATCATCAGATGTATCCACGTTAAATAAGATTGTGGATTTTATAAAGTATTTCTGGCCCGGAATAAAAATTCAGGAGAAATCTTTGAAAAAAGAATCAGGTATTGCGAAAGGACAATTCAAATCAAGCAAAGAATTTCGTCAGGCAATTGGTATTTGGGCCGACAGAACTATTGAGCAAAACGACCTTAGACAAAAATCATGGAGAAGTAAGCAATGATTATTTGCGACACCAACATTATTATTGAACTTTTCAAGAACAATTCAACCGTCATTGCAGAATGTGAAAGCATTGGCTACAATAATTTAGCATTAAGCGTAATTACTGCTGGCGAACTGTATCATGGCGCACTTGATAAGAATGAACTTAAAAAAATTCAGAGTCATCTCTCAAAATACATACTGCTTGAATTGAATCCTTCAATCTCTCAATTGTTTTTACAGCTTATGCAGAAATATAGCTTAAGTCATAAATGTTATGTTGATGATATACTGATTGCAGCAACAGCACTTCATTTTGATAAACCACTTTATACGCTGAATTTAAAAGATTTTCGATTTATTTCAGGATTAAAAATTTATAAGTCATAGATAGTAGATGTTGCCTTTTATTTCCCACCAATGCTTTTTTCTCATTGACACTCCTTCTTTTTTTCAACATACACCCAGTTTAATTTAAAACAAATTCATTTGCATCTTTCGGTGAGCAATTATACATTCGTAATATCGTCAGGAAACCTATTTTTGTATTTGCAACATTCCGCACTATTCAAAAGCAAATAAAAAAATGGTTTCTCAAACCGAGATAGAAAAATTGGTTAACACAGTGGTAGAAATAGAACACCCGCAAAAGGTAGTGTTGTTCGGTTCTTATGCCAATGGGAAAGCTCATGATGAAAGTGATGTTGACCTTCTGGTGATCGTGAAAGAGAGCAAAACATCAAAGTTTGAACGAATGAAAAATATCCGGCAGCAATTGGGTAAGTTCAATTTTAATTTTTCGAAAGACGTTTTTATTTACACGTTGGAAGAAATTGAGGAGTGGAAAAATGTATCACAAGCTTTTATTACCGCGGCCCTCAATAGTGGAAAAACAATGTATGAGAACAAGGGATGAACTTGTTCAGCGATGGGTAGCGAAAGCAAACAAAGATTTGCTGGCTGCCAACCAACTCATCACTTTTGAAGATGCAGTATTTGAAACCATTTGTTTTAGTTGTCAGCAATCCACCGAAAAGTTTTTGAAAGCGTATTTGATTTTTTTTGATGCAACTTTTACAAAAACACATGATATCGGTGAACTGATAAAAAAATGTTCGATATATGATCAACAAATTTTAAAATTCTTTGATGAAGCGGATGCGCTTTCACTTTATGCTGTAGAAGCCCGATACCCTGATAATTTTTTTGAAATAAAACGGGAGGAAGCCTTTCAAGCTATAGAAACTGCTTTGAAACTAAAAACCTATATCCTTTCTAAAATCAATAAGCAGGATACATTATTTTAATATTGTACTTTTCTTTGCAGTATTTGTGTCCCACCAACCTTTATTATAATTGCATTCATATTAAATAAGAATTAGTAAAAGTCTCATCCTGCCCATCCTTCTCTATCCAAACTCCTGTATTGAATTGCTTCAGCAAGATGTTCGGTTTTAATATCTGCACTGTCAGCAAGATCAGCAATGGTTCTTGCTACTTTTAAAATACGATCAAATGCACGTGCTGATAATCCCAAACGATCCATTGCAGTTTTTAAAAGCTGCTGTCCTTCGTCTGTTATTTTACAAATGGTGCGCAATTGTTTGCTGCTCATCTGTGCGTTGCAATAAACATTTTCGTTTTCTTTAAAACGTTCTTCCTGTATTTCTCTTGCCTTCACTACACGCTGTCTTACATCTTCGCTTTTTTCAGAAAGTCTTTCTTTGGTTAATTCAGTAAACGAAACAGGAGTTACCTCCACATGCAAATCAATTCTATCCAACAATGGTCCTGAAATTTTATTCAGGTATTTCTGTACAACACCCGGAGCACATACACATTCCTTTTCGGGATGATTGTAATATCCGCAAGGACACGGGTTCATTGATGACACCAACATAAAACTTGCCGGATATTCAATAGAAGCTTTAGCACGTGCTATGGTAACTTTTCGTTCTTCCAACGGCTGACGCATTACTTCCAAAACGGTGCGTTTGAATTCTGGCAACTCATCTAAAAATAAAACTCCATTATGTGCTAATGAAATTTCTCCGGGTTGAGGATTGCCTCCACCACCAACTAATGCTACATCACTGATGGTATGATGTGGTGACCGGAACGGACGGATAGAAATTAATCCTGCATCTTTTCCCATCTTACCGGCAACAGAGTGAATCTTTGTTGTTTCCAATGCTTCGTGCAAAGTGAGTGGAGGAAGAATAGTCGGTAATCGTTTTGCAAGCATTGTCTTACCTGCACCGGGTGGTCCGATTAAAATTACATTGTGTCCGCCAGATGCAGCAATCTCCAATGCACGCTTAATATTTTCCTGCCCCTTCACATCCGAAAAATCAATTTCACTTTGATTTTGTTTCATTAAAAATTCTTCGCGGGTATTTACAATTGTCGGTTGCAGCGAACCTTCCCCGATAAAAAAATCAATCACTTCACGCATATTATCTACACCATACACATCAAGTTCACTCACGATTGCTGCTTCACGTGCATTTGCTTTTGGTAAAATAAAACCTTTGAAATTTTCTTTGCGTGCCTGTATTGCAATCGGTAAAGCGCCTTTGATTGGTTGCAATCCACCATCGAGCGAAAGCTCTCCCATAATGATGTACTGATCAATTTCAGGAGCGAAAATCTGTTCTGATGCACACAAAATACCCATTGCCATTGTGAGATCGAAAGCAGAACCTTCTTTACGGATATCAGCAGGAGCCATGTTAACCACCACTTTATGTCCGGGCATTTTATAACCTGTATTTTTTAAAGCAGCTTCAATGCGATGTTGCGCTTCTTTCACAGCGTTATCAGGTAAACCCACTAACCAGAATTTTATTCCCTGGCTCACATTTACTTCAACCGTTATGGTTGTCGCATTGATGCCATATACAGCACTACCGAAAGTTTTAATTAGCATTTAAAATATTTATTGGATGGTATTAATACTTCGGAGTAAAGATGTTAAATTTTTGCTTGATAGGAAAGGAAAAATGTTTTGAATTCAAACACAAGTCTTTTTAATGAATTCTTTTATTTCTTCCCACTTTTTTGTGTAGGGAGGTAAGCCTGTTATCTCAACATCCTCATCAGCATCATCAAAATAAGTGATACTCCTCCATAAAAAATACAGTTGACTGTCATCATATTTCTTTACAAACCATTCAAGCATTGCGGGCCAACCGAAATTTTCTATTAATACATAAATGTCAAAAAAATCTTTTCTTTTTCCTCTTCCACAAATGGTGTGCATTTTCATTGCTGCTATATCCTGCAGATGAAAATAATTTACGTTTTCGTAACCAATGAAAGGCTGCAAAAGGATAGAAGGTTCTAATACAAAGTCACACTTTATTTTATTAACGTATCCAAATAGCATAGTTCTATTACTGTTAACAAAATCAAAAGCTATTTCAGGGTGACTTGAAACTATTGTCTCGAGTTCTTTAGGATTAAAATTCTTAGAAGTGAAAATATCCAAATCAATTGACGTTCTGTGACCAAGCTGTAATGCTATTGATGTACCCCCTGCAAGTGCAAAATTTTCTTTTATTTCAGGAATAGAAAAAATCGCTGTTAAAGCAGCGTATGTTTCTTTCTCAACGGTAGAAAGATGAAGCATTCATTTCAGATTTTGGGAGCTTAAAAAAATGGCTGCAAAAATTAATTGTTTTGGAATCCAATTCTCTGCTTTTGCGAAGTGCGGCTTTTATTTCGTCTTCAGTATAAATTTTCAACAACATATAAAAATCTTCTGTGAATCCCCGTGAAAGAACTCTTTCAATTACATATCGTTGATTTTTTTTCAGGTCAATTTTTTCTATATCAACATCCCAGAATAAAAATTTGCTGAATGGAAAATTTCCCGCAGATAGCTTTTTATCAAGCTTTTGAGTGTCAATAAAACTGAAATAATTAACCATCACATTTTTTTCAAAGATAAAAGGCTTTTGATAAAAAAGTACAGATGTTTTTTCTTTTAATTTACTTTGCTATGTAATGCAAAGATTTTCATACTCGGGCACAACGCAGGAAATGCGGGAGCGGATACTAAACCTCTCATCGCAATATGAACATTTTGCCGTATTGGATAGTTGTCCGCAGGTTTCATTTGAAAATATTCCTGTGAAGTATGAAATGATTGCCGGGTTCGGGGTAAAAAAATTATTGTCGGTTAATCAAAACTGTTTAAGTGAATTGAATGACTTTCTTAAACACAATGCAGATGCGTGGAAATTTGGCATGATAAGTTATGATTTGAAAAATGAAATTGAACATTTAACATCTTCAAATCCTGATACCATCCGATTTCCAATGCTTCATTTTTTTATACCTGAAATTCTAATTGTATTAAATAACGGCAATATTGAAATAGAATGTTCTGATAATATTACAGCAGCAAATATTTTTCAGCATTTAATTAGTGATGAACTTATCAATAGTGAAACTGTAAAATCAACCTGTGAATTTGAATTGCCTTCTGCTGATGACTATTGCCAACTCATTGACAAAATAAAATATCATCTGCATCGTGGTGATATTTATGAGATGAATTATTGTATTCAGCTTTTGCAGAAAAGCAAAATTGATCCGTTAAATGTTTACAAAAGATTAACCGAGTATTCGCCTTCACCATTTTCCTGCTTTGCACGGATAAATGAGCATTACCTGATGTGTGCAAGTCCTGAAAGATTTATTTCTAAACAAGGAACAAAAATTTTTTCTCAGCCAATGAAAGGAACCAGCAAGAGATCAGGTGATAAAACAGAAGACAATACTTTAAAACAGCAGCTACAGCAGAGTGAAAAAGAGCGTGCAGAAAATGTGATGATTGTAGATTTAGTACGCAATGATTTATCACGCATTGCAAAAAAAGGAAGCGTGAAAGTGGATGAGCTTTTTAGCGTTTATACTTTTCCGAGAGTACATCAGATGGTCTCCACAGTTTCGGCTGAACTAAGAGAAGAAATTTCTTTTACAGCTATTATTAAAGCAATGTTTCCGATGGGATCAATGACCGGAGCACCAAAGGTGAGCGCGATGCAACTGATTGAAGAGTTTGAAATTTTTAAGCGTGGAATTTTTTCCGGTTCAGCAGGATATATTGATCCAGATGGAGATTTTGATTTTAATGTGGTGATCAGAAGTATCATTTATAATTCGAAAACAAACCAACTGAGTATTCCTGTGGGAAGTGCGATAACGGCAAAGAGTGATGCCATGCAGGAATACCATGAATGTGTTTTAAAAGCCCAGGGAATGCTGAATGCATTAGGAATTAATGAGACAGTCAATATCATTAAAGAATGAATTCAAACAAACTCCTTTCTTCTTTTCAATCATTTCTTGAAGAACAATGTGGTGCTTCAAAAAAAAATAAATTTTTACTTGCTGTGAGTGGAGGATTGGATTCTGTGTTTATGACTCATTTGTTTTTTCAGTGTCAATATTCTTTTGCCATTGCACATTGCAATTTTAATTTGCGTGGTGAAGAATCAAATGAAGATGAAAAGTTTGTAAACGAACTGGCAAATAAATATGATGTAAAAATTTTTACTCAGCATTTCGATACATTAAAAGTTGCAGAGCAAGAAAATATTTCTATCCAGATGGCAGCACGAAATTTGCGTTATGCGTGGTTTGAGAAATTAAGAGCAGAAAACAATTTTGATTTTATCGCTACAGCACATCATCAGGAAGATTCAACAGAAACAGTTTTACTGAACATTATCAGAGGAAAAGGATTGGAAGGATTGAAAGGAGTTCCGATAAAAAACAATTTTGTAATTCGCCCCGTATTATTTGCAACACGCAAAGAAATAACTGAGTATGCATCTGAGAATAATTTAAAATGGCGTGAGGACAGCTCCAATCAAACAACAGATTATCAGCGAAATTTTATCCGTCATAAAATAATTCCGTTACTAAAAGAAATTAATCCATCAGTGCACGATGCGATAAAAAATCTCTCGCAGTTTACAAGTGAATCGATCGTTTTGCTGGAAGAAACAATTAAAAAATACAAAGATGAAATTATTATTCACTCTGGTAATGATTTGATCATTGATGCAGAAAAAATAAATAAACATCCTGCTAAAAGAACTTTGCTTTATTACTTTCTAAAAGAATTTAGTTTCAATTCATCACAAATTGATTCCATGTGTTCGGAAAAACCGGATAGAAGCGGAATTGTTTTCTATTCAAAATCACATCGCCTTATTGTTAACCGCCAACAGTTTATTGTTAATTCACTTAATGCTGAAAACGATGTTCCCGTTTACCTGATCAATTGCAACGATCATAAAATTTATTTTAATAACGAAACACTTGAGATTAATCTACCAGATGATTTTACTCTTTCTGATACCAGCAAATCACATGCAGTTATTGATGCATCAAAAATTAAATTTCCGCTCGTGTTAAGAAGATGGCAAAAAGGAGATTATTTTTATCCTCTCGGAATGGAGCATCGCAAAAAGCTGAGTGATTATTTTACGGATGAAAAATTTTCGCTTGCTGATAAAGAAAGAACGTGGTTAGTTGTGAATGCGGCTCCATCGGGAGATGAAATAGTGTGGGTGGTTAATCACAGGTTGGATAACCGTTATCGTGTTACGGATGAAACAAAAAAAGTTATTCAGTTGCAAATAAAAAAATCTGTAAAAGAAAATGGATAGCAAAATTTTATTTGAAGAGAAACAATATTTAGGTTTCAACCCTTACTCCATTTCGCGGAGAATGGTGCTTGCCATTTTTTGTTTTGTTGCGTATTACTACACTGAAAACCGTGAACAGGACGCTGATCTTTTATTTTTGCTCGGAATTTTTATTCTTGTTGTTTCAGTGGTGTTATTATTTGTAAAACATTTGCATATCATCGTCACTGAAAATTCAATTATCTTAAAAGGAATGTGGAAAACACGGTTGGTTAAAATTGACCGTAGCAGTATTGTTAATATTGAAAAAACCGTTTACAGCAATTATCATTTAAATAATCCTGCTTTTAATGTTCATTCTAAAAACACGATAAAATTTTACTCAGGCGGAAAAGATGCCATTAAACTGACTGACCGCGAAGGAATGAATTATCTTATTGGTACCTATAAACCTGAAGAATTCTACAGGGCTTTAACCACGCAATAAATTATTTTTGCATTCCTAAAATTTTATAACAATGAGTAAAGGACCTGTATCGCAATTCATGGCGAAAAATTATTTGCATTTTAATGCCGCTGCCATGATGGATGCTGCTGAAGCATACATAACACATTTATCAGAAGGTGGCAAGATGATGATCACTCTTGCAGGAGCAATGAGCACTGCTGAGTTAGGGATTTCATTGGCTGAAATGATCCGCGAAGGAAAAGTGGATATCATCTCCTGCACCGGAGCAAATCTGGAAGAAGATATTATGAATCTTGTTGCACACAATCATTATAAACGTGTGCCTCACTATCGCGATCTTTCTCCGCAGGATGAATGGGATTTACTGGAGAATCATTTCAACCGTGTAACAGATACGTGTATTCCTGAAGAAGAAGCTTTTCGAAGACTGCAAAAACATATTCATAAAATCTGGAAAGATGCAGACACAAATGGCGAACGGTATTTTCCGCATGAATACATGTATAAAATTTTGTTGAGCGGAGAGTTAGAGCAGTATTATGAAATTGATCCGAAGAACAGTTGGATGCTTGCTGCGGCAGAAAAAAATTTACCGATTGTTGTTCCGGGTTGGGAAGACTCTACGATGGGAAATATTTTTGCCTCCTATGTAATTAAAAAAGACATAAAAGCTTCCACCATGAAATCAGGAATTGAATACATGGCGTGGCTGGCTGACTGGTATGTAAAAAATTCTGAAGGAAAAGGAATCGGCTTTTTTCAGATTGGTGGTGGTATTGCAGGCGATTTTCCGATTTGCGTAGTGCCGATGTTATACCAGGATATGGAGATGGAAAACATTCCGTTCTGGAGTTATTTCTGCCAGATTTCAGATTCTACTACAAGCTATGGTTCTTATTCAGGTGCTGTACCCAATGAAAAAATTACCTGGGGGAAATTAGGAATTGAGACTCCTAAATTTATTGTGGAGTCAGATGCGAGCATTGTAGCTCCATTGATGTTTGCGTGGATATTAGGAATGTAATTTTAACCTCAAGAATCAATTCTTCACCGCAATTCATAGATCTGTTCAGATTTAATATTAAACTTTACGTATTAATAAGAGTCAAACACAACAAATCAAACAAGAAATGAAAAAACTAATTTTTTTACTCGCAACACCAATTATCTTTTTAACACAATCCTGCCAAAAAACGGATTTCAAAAAAGATCGTGAGGATAATGATAAAGTAGAGTACCGCACGGTGGAGGCAACTATTAATGCAAATGAAACCTACACTTACGCTATGCCGGAAAATAAATCAGATGATCCTTATCAGATAACAACCCAGGCTTCACATTATAAAACAAGTACTCTGGAAAATAATGCAACCACTTATCGTTATATTCCAGTCACTAATTATTCCGGTACTGACAGAGTAATAATTTCATCTGTTAAAGATCAACATAACAATCCTCATTCAAATGGAGGTGGTAACTGTAATCAAAACAACAATCATGATGGTGAAACTAAATATGTGATAACAATTAATCTTACCATAAAAGGAGTAAGTACTGCAAAATAAAATTCTATTCTTAAATTTAAAAGCGACATCAATGGTGTCGCTTTTTTTATGTCTGATTTTTTAATTATTATTCTATTATAATTTTAATTATTTCTGTTAAATTTTATTTCAGCGTTATATAAAAATTAATATTTTTTTATAAAAAACAATAAACCAAACTACCTCATTTTCATTGGTGAAATATAATTTTTTGTTGTTGTGTGTTGCATTTTGTTGGATGAACTTTGTAATCCTAAATACTTAACAAATTTGAGTTATTAAATCATAAACAAAAAGCAATATGAAAACCATCACACACAAATTTCAGACTCATCGAATCAATCCATTGACCGAAACTTTAATTATCGGAACGTTTAATCCAAGTGCCATAAAAAATAAGGCTGACTTTTTTTACGGAAGAGGCAGGAATTTTTTATGGCGATTATTACCAACTGCATTCAATGAATCTGATTTGAAAGATGAATCTTTAATTGAAAAGCTTAATTTCATTAATAAGAGAAAAATTGATTTTATTGATTTGATATCAGAAGTAGAAGTTGATGAAGAAACAAACTATTACGATAACTATCTTGATAATAAAGTTAAAAAGTGGAATAAAGTTATCAGTGAGATTGAAAAATTAAAATTTATTAAAAGAGTTTGTTTTACACGTGAAACATTTTCTGGTATTCCACAAATTAAGTCCAAGATTGAAGAGGTTAGAAAATATTGTGAAAGCAACAATATCTTATTTCAGTATTTAAAAACTCCTTCCAGATTTTATAGAGAAGATAAACAAAAGGAATGGACTAAATTTATAACTAGAAGTGTAAATAATTAGTATGGTATCTCATAGTTATTTAGAACTTAATATGATTACTGACTGCGAAACTAACAAACTCTTTCTCTCACCAC
>JANLUX010000024.1:0-7964 GCA_031363705.1 Bacteroidota bacterium | reverse complement strand
TATGAAACAGATTGCTTCGTTCCTCGCAATGACGATCAATTTTTTTTCACATGAGGGATAAAATTGTTCTCACTGCGCAAAAGAAAAGCCTTGAATCCACCGTCAACCTTCCGGCTTCAAAGAGTATCAGCAACCGTGTTTTAATTATTCAATCCCTGTGTGATAAAAAATTTAAGATTGAAAATTTATCAGATGCAGATGATACTGTAACACTGAAAAAATTATTGAATAGTAATGAGTTTGTTTTAAATGCAGGAGATGGAGGAACTACATTTCGTTTTTTATTGACATATCTAACCTTAAGAGGAAAACCGGTAATTCTCACTGCAAGCGAAAGAATGTTGCAACGCCCGTTCCAACCAATGATTGAAGCATTAAATAAATTGGGAGCAATAATTGAATTTGTTAAAACTGATTATTCTTCTGAAATAAGAATTAATGATTCGAATTTGTATGGTGGAGAAATTGAAATTGATGCAAGCATCAGCAGCCAGTTTATCAGTTCATTGTTATTAATTGCCCCATATTTTAAAAATGGATTAACAATTAAATTAAAGAGAAAAGAAGTTTCCGCTTCATATACTGAAATGACGATCTCATTGATGAAATATTTTGGCGCTCATGTAAAGCGAGATGGAAATGTAATTACTGTTTCAAATCAATCGTATCAGCCAAAAGATTTTATTGTTGAATCAGATTGGAGTGCGGCTTCTTATTGGTATTCGATGGCTGCATTATCTGAAAGTGCAAATATATTTCTTCCTCATCTTTATCAAAACAGTTTGCAGGGTGATTGCGTGATAGCTGAAATTATGAAAACATTTGGGGTTTCAACTTCTTTTGAAAAAGAGGGGATACGAATTATTAAACAACAAAACTTTTCTCTTCCTGTTTTTTTTGAATATGATTTTTTGAATTGTCCTGATTTATTTCAAACAGTGTGCGTTGTTTGTGCAGCGTTAAATATTCCATCACGTTTTATTGGGTTACAAACTTTACAACATAAGGAAACAGATCGGTTAGCTGCAATGGAAAACGAATTGAAGAAACTGAATGCTGTTGTAAAAAATTATTGGGAACCCCTGACAGGGTTTGGAACCCTGTCAGGGGTTAGCGAATTTGAAATAATAAAGGGCATTGATTTAAATCTTGTACCAACTATTACAACCTACAATGATCATCGCATGGCAATGGCTTTTGCACCTCTTGCTTTAAAAATGAAAAGTGTTTCGATAGAAAATCCTAAGGTGGTGAGTAAATCATATCCTGATTTTTGGAGAGATTTGAAAACAGCATTTTTGATTTCCTAAAAATAGTAGTAAAGATTAGAGAGATGCTTGGTGCCTCAGCATGACAAACAACGTGACTTGTGATGTTGACGAAGGAAGCATCTCAATGTTCTTAAAAGACTTAAGTATATTTTTACAAAAACTCCACCACTTTTTCTGCACACCGTACACCATCCATCGCTGCTGAAACAATTCCTCCTGCATAACCTGCTCCTTCTCCGCATGGGAATAATCCTTTGATTTGTGGATGCATGCAATTTTCTTTTTCCCGTGGAATGCGCACCGGTGATGATGTTCGTGATTCAACTCCAACCAATATTGCTTCGTTGGTTAAATAACCATTCATCTTCTTACCAAAAATTTTTAATCCGTTTCTCAATGTATCTGAAATAATTTTCGGTAAAACATCATCGAGTAAAACTGATGTCACTCCCGGCATATAGGAATTGGAAGGAAGATCAGCAGAAATTTTTTTGTTTACAAAATCCATCAGGCGTTGAGCAGGTGCAGCCAATGTTTTCCCTCCTGCTTCAAAAGCTTTTGTTTCAACGGCATGTTGATAATGCAATGCCGCAAGTTCTTTTGATTTTTCAAAAGGTTTGAAGTCTTCAAGATTTAATCCAACCACAATTCCTGAATTAGCAAACGGATTATTTCTCTTGGATGGCGACCAGCCATTCACAACCACCTCACCAGGAGCTGTCGCAGCGGGTGCAATAATTCCACCGGGACACATGCAGAAACTGTAAACTCCTCTTTCATTTTCATTATGAACAAGACTGTAAGAAGAGGGAGGTAAATATTCACCACGATTATCACAATGATATTGAATGCGGTCAATTAATGTTTGAGGATGTTCAATGCGTACACCAAGTGCAAAAGGTTTTGCTTCAATTAAAATATTTTTCTTTTGCAATAACTCAAAAATATCACGTGCTGAATGTCCTGTTGCAAGAATCAATGCCTCACTTGAAATATTGTATTCGCTTTCATTAAACAAATCTCTAACACGAATACCTTTTAAAATATTTTGATCATATAAAATATCAACCAGCTTTGTATTGAATAAAATTTCTCCTCCGCATGCAATAATTTGTTCACGCATGGAAGTGATAATTTTAGGAAGCTTGTTAGTACCGATATGCGGATGCGCATCTATGAGAATATTTTTTTCAGCTCCATGCTCAACAAAGGTTTCTAAAATGCGTTTGACATTTCCACGCTTATCTGAACGTGTATAAAGTTTTCCATCAGAATAAGTTCCTGCACCACCTTCGCCAAAGCAATAATTGCTTTCAGGGTTTACAATGCCTTGCTTGTTGATTGCAGCTAAATCTCTCCTGCGGTTTTTTACGTCTTTACCACGCTCGATTAAGATGGGTTTGAAACCAAGTTCAATCAAACGTATTGCAGCAAATAATCCGGCTGGTCCACAACCTGCAATTAAAACAGGTTTTGCATTCCCAACATTTTTATAATCGCGTTGTGTGATTTTCTTTTCAGAAAAAGGTTCATTAATAAAAACTTCAAAAAGCAAACGGTATTTAGGTTGTTTCCCACGCGCATCAATGGAACGTTTAAGCAAGTTAAAACCTGAAATGGAATCCTGAGAAACATTACATGATTTGCTGAGATGAAAAATATATTCTTGCTCATTGGCCACCTGTTCGGGCAGCAAAACAAGCTCGGTTTTAACAACCATGGATTTAAATTAATTCATCATTATTCAAATGTAAATGATAAAGTAAAAATTCTTGAACGTAACGATTTAATGGAGGTAGTATATGCTGCCGGATCATCAACCAGAATATTTGGAATTCCCTGGAACATTTTTATCTCGGGAGAAAATTTAAAAAGTTCGAGATAACAATCCAATCCAAATCCAATTTCATAACCATAATCTTCGCGCTTTAATTTTACTATTGCTACATCTTTCTCCGTCACCACATTTGCCTGCGAAACTAAATCAATTGCATACCGTGCTCCGCCTAACACGTACATGCGGTAATTCCCAACACGTGCTGACCTGAACTTAATATCAAATGGAAGATTAATAAATGTTGACTCTACTTTTTTTGTGACATACGGCAGGTTATTATTTGCATAAAATACTTTGTACCGAATGTCGCGCTGTGAAAATGCAAGCTCTGGAACAAAACGTATATGCACGTTATCAGTTATTTTAAAATCAGAAACAATTCCAAGATTAAATCCAGGTTGACCCTTGGGTTCAAGCAGCAATATGCTGTCACTTTGAAAGAGATTATCACCACGAACAACTTTAAAATCAGTTTTATTAATGCCTAAGAGAAAACCAAACTTCATTCGTGCTTTGTCATATTTCTCAAGATTTTTCACAGACTTCTGCTGGGCAACAGATACAGTTGATGCACAAACAAGCATTAAAAACAGAAATATTTTTAAGAGTTTTTCCGGCATTTATTTTTCAAAGTGTAAAAATAGGAGTTTAAAGTTTTTCTTTTCTTCCCTCATAAATTGAAGCAATACCAAACGTGAGGGATAAATATTTAGTGTTGTTAAATCCGGCATCATTAAAAATATTTAAAAACTTTTCTCCATGAGGGAAAGCATTCACTGACTCAGGCAGGTATTCATAAGCTGAACGTTGCTTTGAAAGCAGTTGCCCGGCAAAAGGTAAAATATATTTTGAATAAAACTTATAAAATTGCTTTACAGGAAAAGATTGTGGTTGCGAAAATTCCAATATCAAACATATTCCACCGGGTTTTAAAACGCGATACATCTCTTTTAATCCTGTTAACAGATGTTCATAATTACGCACACCAAAAGCAACAGTGATGGCATCAAAACTATTCGCTTCAAAAGGTAATTGTTCACTATCTGCATGAATAAGCTGAATCAATGATTCAAGTTTTTTTGCTTTTATTTTATTACGTCCTACTTCAAGCATACGATAGGAAATATCCACTCCGATAATTTCATGCGGTTGTAACGAAGCAGCGGCAATGGCAAGGTCGGCAGTGCCGGTGGCAACATCAAGAATAATTTTCGGGTTTTCTTTTGAAAGGATGCTGATCAGCTTTTTTCTCCAGGTTTTATCAATTCCAGCGGATAAAACGTGATTGAGCAAATCATATTTCGTAGCAATGCTATCGAACATGTGCTCCACTTTTTCTCTTTTTGAAGAGCCTTCATAATGTTTAGGAATAACCGCCATAAAAAAATTTAATGTTTAAAATAACTTCACGAAAGTGAAAGTTGTTCAGCTTCTTCAAGCAGCTGTTGTTTATCTATTGGAACAACTCCAACTTTTTCACAAACCAAACCACCGGCAAGATTGGCAAGTGCTGAAATAAATTCAGAACTCATACCTAAGGCAAGACATAATGCCGCCACACTTATCACAGTATCTCCTGCACCTGACACGTCACTGATGTTACGTACATGTGCAGGAATAATTTTACTGGTGCCGTTATTACTGAAAAACACTCCGGCTTCAGAAAGTGTAACCATTATTGTATCAATGCTGTGATCTTTTTTAAAGGCAGCAATAGATTGTTCGATATTGGAGGCTGTGGTTTTATCAATATCCACTTTCAAACCGGATTTCAATTCACCTAAATTGGGTTTAAAGAGCGAAACATTTTTATAACAGAGGAAATTATTTTTTTTAGGATCCACTGCTGTAGGTATATTTCTTTTTTTTGCTTCCACCACTATTCCTTCAATCAGTTTCTCATTCAACACTCCTTTATCATAATCTTCAAAAATGATCACATTAACCTGATTGCTGTCAAGTATTTCGATTACACGTTTTAACAACTGACTGCTTTCTTTATCATCAATCAAATCTGTTACTTCATCATCAACACGCAACAGCTGATGGTTGTTGCCGATTACTCTGGTCTTTACTGTTGTAACACGTTCATCAGATCTCACCATTCCATCTGTATTCATATTCAGGTTTTTCATCAGCGCAAGCAGTTCATCCCCTGTGCGATCATTTCCTATTACTGAACACAATAAGGGTGTTGCACCCATTGCCTGAATATTAATGGCAACATTGGCAGCACCTCCAAGGCGGGTTTCCCGTTTCTGTACATGTACAATAGGGACAGGAGCTTCGGGTGAAATACGCTCAACACGGCCCCATAAATATGCATCCATCATTACATCACCAACCACTAACGCTCTTATTTTGGTAAAAGCCTCAAACACCTGACCGATTGATTTAAAAGGTTTTATCATCATATATCCTGTTGCAAAAGTAGAAGATTAAAATAACTGTGTGGATGGCACATAATTTTAATAGTGGCAGCAGGATATAAGTCCTAAAACTGAAATTATTTCAAAAAAATTTAAAACAACTGTATCATGAAAAGAAAATTCGTAATGTTTTTAATTGCCCTTGCAGGAAGCTTTGGCATTGTAAAGTCACAGCAAACAGCTGTTATGGTGAGTGGTTCACCGGGATGGCATAAAATAGGAGAGACAACGGTTGATTTTCAAAAAGATAGGGATGAAGTAAAAGTGATTGGAGCTGATCGTTTCTCTGCTTTGAAATTTAAGGTTACAGATGCTCCGATTGATTTGCAGGATCTGGAAGTGTGGTTTGAAAACGGCACCAAACAGGATGTGCAGGTACGTACTCCTATCGAAATTGGAAAAGAAAGCCGTGTAATTGATTTACCGGGAGCACAGCGCGAAATCAACAAAATTGTGTTTGTTTACAAAACATTGCCTAACAGAAAAGATGATAGAGCGCATGTTGAAATTTATGGTTTAAAGACTCAAACCAATACAGCTGATGTGGATAATGCAGATCGTGAACGTGCGAGACTGGAACGTGAGCGTATGGATCGTATGAAAAATCCAAATCCACCAGTTGATATGCATGACCGCAAAGGATGGGTTAAAGTGGGAGAAGCAAATGCTGACTTAAGAAAGGATCGTGATGTGATTAATGTAACCAACTATAATCGTTTCACTGCCATGAAATTTTTTGTAACCGGTGCGAGTTTAGAAATCATTGACCTTAATGTATATTTTGCCAATGGCGAGAAACAGGATATTTCTGTTCGTTCTATGATAAAGGAAGGTGGTGAGAGCCGGGTGATTGACCTGGATGGAAAAACGAGAGAAATTAAGCGTATTGAATTTGTTTATAAAACAACAGCAGGACAGGGAAAAGATCGTGCACATGTTGAAATATGGGCGAAAGGATCAATGAGCGATAAAGCTGCTACCGGAAATATTCATCATGATAAGGGCAACGTTAACCACAATAAAAATAATAATGCTACTGCAAATGATGTTGTTCCACGACCTGTGGTTGAATTAAATGATAAGGCAGGCTGGCATAAGATTGCTGAAAATATTGTGACCTTTAATAAAGAAAGAGACGAGGTGGCAATATTAGGTGCTGATCGTTTTGCGAAATTGAAATTTAAAGTTACTGATGCAGGTATTGAAATCAGTGATATGACTATTACCTATGAGGACGGAACTAAACAGGACGTGCCTGTTAAATCAACTTTTAGTGCAGGACAGGAAAGCAAGGTGATTGATGTGCCGGGTCGTGAAAAAGATATTGCAAAAATTTCTTTTGTTTATAAAACCATTCCCAACCAGGGAAAGGATAGAGCTCATGTAGAAATTTGGGGAATGAAAACCAATGCAGCGGTTGGAGAGCATAATGAAAAATAGATAAGGATTTATTTTTCATCAATAAAAAAGGTTGCCCGTTAAAGGCAACCTTTTTTATTGATGATACTTTTTTTAGTTCTTAATGCTTATGATTATCATGTGAACCATGGCCATGTCCATCATGTCCATGTCCGTCATCTTTCTGGCATAAGCCAATTATTTCGTGGAAAGTATCATGTAAAGCAGATAATTTTTTAGTAATCGCTTCATCTGATTCTTTTTTGTCAACCATTATTTTTAATTCTTTGGAACCAGTTACCAACCTGTCAATAGCAGACTTTATTTTATCGTTATCCTGTTCAGCAGGAATTTTGGATTTCTGCAATGTCTCTGCTTTGGTCACCATTTCACCAGCGCGTTCTTTAATGGGTTTAAGATTACCATCTTCACTGGGGTGAAACGTTTGAGCCATCACGCTGTGAAAACTTTTTAATTCAGCCCATTCAGTTTTTGACTGGCTAAATGTTAATGATGCGGTGAGCACCAAAAAAGATAAAATGATTAATTTTTTCATGAGTAGTTATTTGAGTAGTTATTTTTTTGCTAATATATTTGATAAAGAATCACCGTCAAAGTTTTTCTTTAAATCTTGGTTAATTTCCCATACACGCTCATTCCTTTTTCATCCTTTACTTCCAACATATAAATGCCCGTTTTTAATCCGGATACATTTATCGTTTCCTTTTCATTAAAATTTTGTTTTATAATAATACGTCCTGCAACATCATAAATGGAAATAATGGAATTGATAAATCCTTTTGCTGTAATGTGACATTGGTTTGCAACGGGATTTGGGAAAACTGAAACATTATTTTCGATCCCGTATTCTTTTATCCCGATAGTGCAGGGATTTATCAGCAGCGGAAGCGTTTTGTAAATGGTGTCATTACAATTGCCTACAATGACAAACACCAGGCTGTCATTACCATGAAAGGTAGTACTCGTTTGATAAGTTGTAGTTAAAGAAGAAGCATTTGCATAAGTGCC
>JANLUX010000385.1:0-7465 GCA_031363705.1 Bacteroidota bacterium | reverse complement strand
ACCAAAAGAAACCTGTACAATCTACCCTTATGCAGTCATATTTGTAAATACAAAAACAATAAAGCTATGATGACATTATCAATTTGCATTATGATTGCTGGAGTGATAAGCATCATTTACAATCAGTACCTTGAAATGCGTTCGGAGCGATCAAGGGAGTAGGCAAATTTTTTGTGTGTACAATTGTTGAGGCAGCTATACAAATTAAAGTATTTTTGCCCTCCTTAAAAAAACAGTTGCAATATTATGCTTTACACAAAAAAAAGTTCATTGCCCAATGCCGGTAAAGGTTTGTTTACCGATTCTGATATTAAAAAGGATGCGGAAATCATCGAGTACTTAGGTGAGATTGTTCCCTGGTCAGTGTGCGAAGCACGGGCTAACAAAGGAAAAGATGGTTATGCATTCTGGATTTCAAAAAATCACGCTATTGATGCTTATAATACGCCACAGCACTTAGCGCGTTATGTAAATGATGCTAAAGGCTTCAATCGTATTGAAGGGCTACGCAACAATTCTCAATATGTAGTAAAAAGAAAAAATGGAGAACGCAGAGTTTTCATCGTAGCGAGCAGAGGAATTAAAGCAGGGTCAGAGATTTTAGTTGATTACGGAACTGATTATTGGCAACACCTTACTCACCAGCCTAAAAAACCAAAATCAAAAGTGAATGGCAAAGTCAATGGAAAGGTAAACGGGAAGTCGCATAAGAAAGTAAATGGTAAAGTAAACGGAAAAGTAAATTTAAAAAAGAGCGGAAAGAAGAGAGTGTTTTCAGGTAAATAACTTTCAATATTTTAAAAGGATATTATTACTCTATTGATTTTTCCGCCTGCCTGAATTATTTTCTTGGTCATCTTTTTTGTCAATAATTGACACAAAGCAGGTTGATATAAATCGCCTATAACTACACAATAATTTCTCTCAACATATAGAGAGAGTGATAATAAAGTTTGCCAGTTGTTATTGTTATCAGTTTTTCACAAAAAACTTTAAAGTATTTTTCCGGTAATCACTTTCTGAACCAGAGAAAAAAGTTTTAAATTTTTTTCTTGCTCTTCAAATACAGCACCAGTGATTCGGTTTGTTTTTTCATTAAATCAATCCGCTCTTGCTGAGATAAATTTTTAGTCATCTCATAAATTTTGTCTTTCCATTCCCAAACTTCTAATTGGGCTTTTGATACGTTAGCTTTCATAATCAATTAATTCAATAGGTTCTACACGTTTATTTTGAGGAATCACTTTTTCAGCGATATAAATGTCAGCCAGCTTTTCTTCCTCATCGTAAGATTCCAATTCCCATAAACTGACATGATATTTTGTAATTACATCCATAAGTTATTTTCTTTTATCATCATCCTTAGTCTGTGCAATTTCCTGAATCACATAAGGTGAAACATACGCATCATAAATACCTGTCCGTAAAAAATTATCAAAAAAATCCTTTGTAATCTCTTTTTTCTCAGGAGCATCGTCAGCAAATAGAAAATTGATTGCTGATGTGTCAAGATAGACTTTTATCATTTTGTAAAATTACCACATTTGCTTTTATGACATTGGGAAACAATTTTCCTTAAATACCCTACCTTTGTTCACCCTATAAAATTTCTTAGTATGGAAAGAGAGAATTCAGTTTTAGAGAGTGTGATTATAAAGTTTGCCGGTGACTCGGGTGATGGAATGCAATTGACAGGTACGCAATTTACAAATACAGCCGCATTGCTTGGTAACGACCTTAGTACGTTTCCTGATTTCCCTGCTGAAATACGTGCACCGATAGGAACTTTACCAGGTGTTTCCGGTTATCAATTACATTTTGGAAGTGTACATATTTTTACTCCCGGTGACCGCTGTGATGTGCTTGTTGCAATGAATGCTGCTGCATTAAAAGCCAATCTTCGTCATCTAAAAACAGGTGGAACCATCATTGCAAATACAGATGGTTTCGATCCTAAAAATTTACGTCTAGCAAATTATGCTGATGGTGATAACCCCATTCAAAATGGTTCGCTCGAAAAGTTCAATTTGATAACAATGGATGTTACCAAAATGACCCGTGCTGCTTTGGCGGATTCAGGAATGGGTACAAAAGAAATTGACCGTTCTAAAAATATGTTTGTGCTTGGATTTTTATATTGGATGTATAACCGAAGCATGGATAACAGTATTAAATTTCTCACAGAAAAATTTTCGAAGAAACAAGATATTCTTGATGCCAATCTAAAAGTATTGAGAGCCGGTTACAATTTTGGTGATACCAGCGAGACTTTTACAACTCGCTTTACAGTAAATGCTGCACCGATGCCTGCTGGAGTTTATCGCAATATCATGGGGAATCAGGCTGCTGCAATCGGATTAATTGCTGCGTCACAAAAAAGCGGGTTGGATATGTTTTACGGAACATATCCTATCACACCAGCTTCAGATATTCTGCATGAGTTAGCCAAGTATAAAAATTTCGGTGTGAGAACATTTCAGGCAGAAGATGAAATTGCTGCTATCAGTTCAACCATTGGTGCTGCGTTTGGTGGCAAGCTGGGAGTTACTGCATCATCAGGTCCGGGCATTGCATTAAAAGGTGAAGCAATGGGTTTGGCTGTGATGTATGAAATTCCATTAGTGATTTGCAATATACAACGCGGTGGTCCTTCCACAGGATTACCAACCAAAACAGAACAAAGTGATTTGATGCAGTCGTTATACGGAAGAAACGGTGAAGCTCCTATGCCCGTTATTGCTGCACGCTCACCGGCTGATTGTTTTGAAACCGTGTTTGAGGCATGTCGTATTGCGTTAGAGTTTATGACTCCAGTAATTTTTTTAAGTGATGGTTATATTGCCAACGGCTCTGAACCATGGCGTTTTCCGAGTGCGGATGATTTACCGAAAATCAATGTGAAATTTACCACTGAGAATAATGTAGAAGGAAAATTTCTTCCATACAAGCGAGATGAAAAACTAAGTCGTCCGTGGGCAATCCCAGGCACAAAAGGTTTGGAGCATCGAATAGGCGGATTGGAAAAACAACACGAAACAGGCAACATTAATTACGAACCAGAGAATCATGAATTCATGGTGCGTATGCGCGAAGCAAAGGTTGAAAAAGTTGCAGATTATATACCATTGCAAACAATTGATAACGGAAATGAAAAAGGTAAACTCCTCATCATTGGCTGGGGTTCTACTTATGGTGCAATTAAAGGTGCTGTAGTGGATGCACGGTTAAAGGGTTATGATGTAAGTCATGCACACATTCGTTACTTAAAACCATTTCCAAAAAATTTGGGTGAGATACTTTACAATTTTGAGCATGTACTAATTCCTGAAATGAATACCGGACAATTGTTGCGTGTGATACGTGATAAGTTTATGATACCTGCAATCGGGTTAAATAAAATCCAGGGTATGCCATTTAATACCGAGGAGATTTATAAAAAGATTGAAGAGATATTAAAATAGAAAAGTAATCGTCATTGCGAGGAACGAAGCAATCTCTCGCTATGGAAAGATTGCTTCGTTCCTCGCAATGACGATACTCCTTGGAATGCAAGAATTAACTATCAAAAAAATTATTACCCATTAGAACAAACGATTATGGAAACAACAACAATAAATCCCACACCACAATTCACCTCAAAAGATTTGGTAACAGATCAGGAAGTTCGCTGGTGCCCCGGTTGTGGTGATTACTCGATATTGAAACAAGTGCAAACTGTAGTTCCTGAGTTAGGAATTCCAAAAGAAGATATTGTTTTCGTTTCAGGGATTGGTTGCTCTTCACGTTTTCCTTATTATATGGAAACGTATGGAATGCATAGTATTCACGGACGTGCAACTGCTATTGCAAGTGGACTAAAAGCATCACGCCCTGAACTCAGTGTGTGGATTGTTACCGGTGATGGGGATGCGCTCTCTATCGGTGGAAATCATTTCATCCACATGCTGCGCAGAAATTTTGATGTAAATGTTTTGTTATTTAACAACCAGATTTATGGTTTGACAAAAGGACAATATTCTCCTACATCAGAAGAAGGAAAAGTTACCAAATCAACACCAATGGGATCTGTTGATCACCCGTTTAATCCGATTGCATTGGCAATGGGAGCAGAAGCAACTTTTGTTGCACGTTCAATGGATCGTGATCCTGTGCATTTGAAAGATATGTTACGCAGATCATATAAACATAAAGGAACTTCGTTTTTAGAGATTTATCAGAACTGTAATGTGTTTAATGATGGAGCATTCGAAGTGTTCACAGAAAAATCTTCTAAGAAGGAAGAAACACTTTTTGTAGAACACGGCAAACCTTTAATTTTTGGTGCTACTGCAAACAAAGGAGTTAAGCTGGATGGCTTTAAACCCGTTGTTGTTGAATTAACAGAAGGCGAATCTGTAAATGATCTCTGGATACATGATGAAAAAGATTTAGTGAAAGCAGGAATACTCAGCCGATTCTTTGATAACCCAACAAGGGACGGCCACTTCCCACGTCCGTTTGGCGTTTTTTATACCGCTGACCGTTATTGCTACGAAGATGCAATGAATGCCCAGGTTGAGGAGGCCATTAAACAAAAAGGAAAAGGTGATTTGAACAAATTGCTTAGTGGAAGAGAGATTTGGGAGATACATTAAGTTTTAAAACATTAATGATGTAAAACGGGAACCAGATTTTGGTTCCCGTTTTTTTTTGACCTCTAGCTTAAATTTTTCTTTCCGGAAAACCTTTTTATTTTACCGATTACTCAACCGGAATTACTAATTACTCATTAGATCTTTTAATCGCAGCAGCGCAAGCCTACTTTTGATTCATCAATTCACATAAAACATTTAAAAAATAACAAAAATGAAAACTGCTAACTCAATCACCCGCAAAATTAATTCCGCAATAACTGGTTTAATATTAATGATGAGCACATCATTACTTATAATAAGCTGTCAGAAGGACGAAATGCAACAACCTTCATCTGAAAACAATACTGCTTCTAAAACTAATAACAGCAATGCGTTGTCAAAATCTTCAGCAATGGCTTTCAGTTCAATCAGAATTGATCACATAGCAGCAAAAAGTCTTTTAGCTGATTATAGCGTAACAATCCATTCAAATGGTATGGCTACTTATGAAGGTCGTAGGAATGTACACATTATTCGTTCTGTTGATTTTAAAATATCACGCGAAAAAATAGGTCAGATTAATAATATTTGTAAAAGCATTGACTTCTTTAAACTACAAGGTAGTCATACTTCCATTCCTGATATGCCAAGTGTTGAAACCACTTTTACACTGCTTGATAAACAAAGTAAACTTAGTGACTATGAAGGCCAGCCTGCACAATTGGTTTCTTTCAGAACAAAAATAGAAAACATTCTTGATCTCTCCAGGTTTATTAACGCGACTGCGGGTACTGCAGTTGCAATTGATAAAATGTAACTGATCATTTTAAACAGGCAAAGCCGGGGCACATGTTCCGGCTTTTGTGATTATGCTCTCGGGTATTATCAAAATTTATTGAGTATATGTAAAAAGATTTATTCAAATCATAAAATGATAAAACTCCTTTTAAAAATTAGTAATTTCTTCTTCTCTTAATAATGGTTCTCCTTTAAAACGAAGTAATATCTGCATCACAGTAATTACATCTTTCTGGCAATAAGTAACAATGCGTTCCAGATTACTTTCTTTCCAGTAAACATCGCCAACCATGCTGCCGTCAATATCATCTTTTGGACTTTGAATACCTAAAATATAAGCCAGTAAATTAAGTGGTGTATAATGTTTGTAGTCGCCAAATTTCCAGAGGTCAAGTGTATCAATATGCGGAACTTCCCATGGTCTGCGTCCGGCAAAATTTAACTGTGAAGGAAGCGGTAAACCGAGGATAACTGTTCTGCGTGCGATATATGGAAAATCAAACTCTTTTCCGTTGTGAGCACAAAGCAAAATATTCTTATTCATCCGCATTAACATCTCATTAAAGCCAGCAAGTAAATTTCTTTCATCTCCATCTTTAAAAGATTTAATCCTGAATTGCCGTTGACCATCACGATAAGAAATAAATCCTGTGGAGATGCAAATTATTTTTCCGAATTCAGCATAGATGCCTGCACGCGGATACAGGGTTTCGTGTGTATCATTTTCTGAGCGTTTTAAAAATTCAGCTTTTCGGTTCCATAAGAGTTGCAACTCTTCAGGCGCTTGTTTGTACTCTGGATATTGAGGAGCGGTTTCAATATCAATGCAAAGTATTTGATCAAGAGGGTTGGTAAACATTTTTTTAAATTTTGATTTTTACTCTACAAAAGAAATTAAAAAAGTAATTAGAAAAATTAACCAGACTTATTCCTGAAATTATTCCGGCTTTTTCTAAATATTTAAGATAACTAAATCTTTTCAAAAAAAAATCGTTCAAAGATTGCTCCTGAACGGTTATATAATTTTTGAAGAAATAAATCCTATCCACTCAATGCTTCAGCACCAGCAACGATTTCAAGAATTTCGTTGGTGATAGCAGCTTGCCGTGCTTTGTTATAAGATAATTTCAAATCTTTGATAAGTTCTCCGGCATTATCAGTTGCCTTACTCATAGCCGTCATACGTGCTCCGTGCTCACTTGCGTGTGAATCGAGCAACGCCTTGTATAATTGAATCTTAATAGATTTTGGGATTAATTCTTTTACAATCTCTTCTTTGCTTGGCTCAAAAATATAATCCATTTTCATGGTTGCTTTTTTACCTTCTGCCTTGGCAGGAGGTTGTATCGGAAGCAACTGTTCTGTTTGCACATATTGCACAGCAGCATTCTTAAACAGGTTATAAACCACTACTACTTCATCATACTTGCCTTCTTTATATTCATGCATGATTTGGGTGGCAATAGCAGAAGCAGCTTCAAAATTTAAAGCAGAATAAATTTCGTTATGATGCCCTAAAAATAAATTTTTGTTTTTTGAAAATGAGTCGCTTGCTTTTTTACCGATTGCTAAAATTTTTACTCCTCCTGCTTTAGCCTGTTCCTGGTATTTATCTCCAACCAAACGATTTACTGTGCGAATGATGTTTGCATTAAATGCTCCAGCCAACCCGCGGTTTGATGTTACGGTAACAATCAAAACATTCTTAACAGGTCGCACTGCAGAATATTCTCCACCGTCACTGCTATCTAAAGTTTGTGAAAGATTTTCTAAAATTTCTTTAAGCTTGTTAGCATAGGGACGCATTTGCACAATGGCATTTTGTGCCCTGCGTAATTTGGCTGCACTCACCATCTTCATCGCTTTGGTGATTTGCTGTGTACTGCTTACTGAAGCGATTCTTATACGAACCTCTTTAAGATTTGCCATTTTTTAATTCGCGTACTTTTTAGATAAATCCTTTGCAACTTTTTCAAGTACATTAGTAATCTCATCACTCAAAGCACCTTTTTTTAATTGTTCCAATGTGGATTTGTGTTGAGCTTTCATCAGGC
>JANLUX010000353.1:0-4955 GCA_031363705.1 Bacteroidota bacterium | reverse complement strand
AACTCCAACAACGGCAGAATTTATAAAAAACTTTTAATAATAAAATAATATTTAATTCGAAAATTTAAGCTAAATACAACCATGAAAAAATATATTTTTAGTTTATTACTTATAATAGGTACCTGTCAGGCTTTCGCTCAGCCGCGTTTTTATACTGATGACGAGATTTTATTTAATAAGACTCTTAACGTTCTTAAAGATGTAATTAACAAATCACAATATATAGTAGAAGGCATTTCTATCGGAGGAGATTATTATTACATACCTGAGGAGGATCAAACTTACTTCAGAACATTTATCAAAGTGAATAAAGTACTACGTGGAATAAGTATTTCCCAAGGCGATACAATAGTGGGTGTATTCCCTCAGTACGCCAAAGGTCAAGGCATTCAATTATTGCCTTCTCACAGCGAGGGTCCTCGCCTTTGGTATAGATATGGTTATTCTGAAAGCTGTTTGTTTTTTACAGATAACAAATTTACATGTGAACCCAGAGCTGACGAATGGTCTCATTTTAAAAAAATAACATATATTGATTCTGAACTTGGTTACCTGGGCGCTTTTTATGATGGAACTGTTAAGGGTAAATCAATTGCGGTTTCAGTTGAAGGAATTCTTTTTAATAATAAGAAGGACTGGTATAACTATCTTAAACAATACCCAGACATAAAAGTGCCAGAAGGGTATTGATATTTTTATTTTTCATTTGGTTATAATACCGCCTTGCACAGGAGCGCAGGGCGGTTTTAATTTGTGTATGTTCGTTGTTGGAGAAAATTCCAACAATGGCAGAAAAGGAGTGACATTTTTTGTCATTCAGGAGGAAACTTGTCACATTGAAACACGATTGCCCGTAGAGTAATCCTGTTTGATAGTATCTTAAATCATTTACTTTTTAATTCACCTTAATTTGGTTCTCAAGCTCCATGCTTTTATATGACAAGTTTCCTCCTGAATGACGTGAACTCAGTTAAATCCCAAAATCCTAAATCCCTAAATCCTAAATCCTAAAATCCTAAATCCTTCTACCTCCCTTCAATCCAGCTCTGGTAATAATCTTCGCTCATAATCTTCACTGCATCATCTGTTAGCCATAATGGTTTAAAAGTATCAATCATCACTGCCAGCTCTCTGGTTTCTTTGGCACCAATGCTTTTTTCAACGGTTCCCGGATGTGGGCCGTGAGGGATGCCTGCAGGATGCAGCGTGATCATACCTTGTGTAACATTCTTGCGGCTCATAAAATCTCCGTCCACATAATAAAGCACTTCATCGCTGTCAATATTGCTATGGTTATAAGGTGCAGGAATGGCTTGCGGGTGATAATCAAACAAACGCGGAACGAAGGAGCAGACTACGTAGTTATGCGCTTCAAAAGTCTGGTGCACGGGTGGCGGCTGATGCACCCTGCCCGTTATCGGTTCAAAATCATGAATGCTTAATGCCCAGGGATAATGATTGCCATCCCAACCTATCGCATCAAAAGGATGTGTTTCATAAATATAAGGATACACAATGCCCTGCTTTTTTATCAACACTTTAAAGTCGCCTTTTTCATCATGTGTCACCAGGTTCTGCGGCTTGCGAATGTCACGCTCGCAGTAAGGTGAATGTTCTTCCAGCTGTCCGTAAGTATTGCGGTAACGCTTGGGTGTTTCTATCGGGCTGAAGGAATCAATCACCAGCAAGCGGTTGTCAGCATCGTTAAACTGCAATTGATAAATAGTACCCCGCGGAATGATAAGATAATCCCCGTAGCCAAATTCAATGCTTCCATAAATTGAATGCATTACCCCACTTCCCTTATGCACAAAAATCATTTCATCAGCATCAGCATTCTTTAAAAAATAATCAGTGATGGATTTGCGCGGTGCAGCCAGTGATATCTGCAAATCGTTATTGATCAGCACCGGTTTCTTGCTTTGTATATAATCATCTTCTGGAGTTATGGTAAACCCCTGAAAACTCTGGTGACGCAGAAAACGCTGAAAGGCAACTTTAGGTTCGCGGCTGAATGGCTCACCCACTGATTTTACAAGTGTGGGCGCATAGCTATGATAGATGAGCGAATATACATTGCTGAAACCATGTGTACTCACTAACTCTTCGGCATACAGCGTTGCATCCGGCTTGCGGAACTGTGTGTGCCGCTTGTGCGGAATCTGACCTAAAGTATGGTATTGTGGCATAGTGAAATATTTACTGCAAAATTAGACATTAGAAATTAGTGATTGGATATTGAACATCAGTCATTAGTCCATCAAATTGGAAATGACCAATGATCAATTAATTACTTTTACCGCTTAATAAAAGACGTATGAAATTAATCAGCTACAAACAAAACAATACAGAGAGTTTAGGATTATACATCAGCAACAAAATATATAACCTTTACGATGCAGGCAAGGCGTATGGAATAAATAATGCATCACATACCATGAAGGAATTACTGGATGGTGAAGAACAGGCAATGGACACAGCACGTTCTGTTGAATCGCAGTTAAAGAGCGGTGCTGTTGCAATAAAAGCTTTTGAATGGAAAGAAGTGGAGATTATAGCACCTGTTCCGCATCCTACTTCTTGTCGTGATGGTTATGCCTTTCGCCAGCATGTAGCAGCAGCACGCAGAAACCGGAATGTGGAAATGATACCGGAGTTTGATGAGTACCCGATATTTTATTTTACTAATCACAATGCCATACAAGGTCCGGGTGAGGTATGGTGCATGCCTGATCATTTCCGTCAGTTGGATTTTGAACTGGAGGCATCTATCGTAATTGGCAGGCGTTGTAAGAACATTAAAGCTGCTGAAGCAGATAAATACATTGCGGGGTATATGATTATGAATGACCTGAGCGCACGCTTACTGCAGATGGAAGAAATGAAACTGAATCTTGGTCCTGCCAAAGGCAAAGATTTTTCCACCGTGATTGGTCCTATGCTGGTTACCCCTGATGAACTGGAAAAATATAAAGTGCCCTGCAAAGAAGGACATACCGGCAATAACTATAACCTTGAAATGAAATGCACTGTTAACGGGGTACAAGTATCCGCAGGCAACATGGGAGATATGGACTGGACCTTTGCTGAGATTATTGAACGTTGTGCTTATGGAGTAGATTTGTTACCAGGAGATGTGATTGGATCAGGAACCGTTGGCACGGGATGCTTTTTAGAATTAAACGGAACCGGCAAACTAAACGATCCTAACTATCCTGTACAATGGCTGCAGGATGGTGATGTGGTGGAAATGACAATAACTGAATTGGGTTGCTTATCCAATACCATCCGCAAAGTAGATACTGATTTCTCGCTGTTTGCTTTAAAGAAAAGAGCGGTGAAAGCTTAAGTTTGATTACCTAATTACTTACAGTAGTAATACTATTTTTAAATAGTTAATTCTTGCCAGTAGGTTTGTTTCGGTTGTTCCTGCTATGTCAGCTTTCCCCTTTCCTGAATTAATATTAAAGATAATAATAGCCAAAAAAAATAGCCTTCGTTAAAAAAACGAAGGCTATCTGAAAAGATTAAATAACTATTCTTAGAAATGGAAAGTAGCTCTTAAAGAAGCTGTTCCTGTATTTGAACCATGGAAATTAAAGATACCGCCCTGATTTAAATCAGTATCAATACCAAATCTTGAAGATCCTGCTATTTCAGTTTCCTGCTCAGCAACTACTACTGCTGGAGGCACTGCTGCATTATTACCAGAAGTTTCGATAATACGTTTTCCTTTACCAGTTGTCTGGAAACCAATTCCCCAACCATACTCAGCACCTATTGCAATTTTCGGGAAGATAAAATAATCAACACCAATAAATCCGCGAACGCCAATACCTATTGTTGTACCACCTTTGCTTTCAAGAACACGGCTAAACTCACCAGCAGGTCCTTCAGTACCTGTATTATTACCAAAATTATAAGTAGTAGGAGTCTGACTGGTAGCAGTTATAGCATTACCATACTCATATTTAGTTTTGTTTCCTGAAAACCAAAGCATTGCATCAGCACCATAGAAACCTTGTAAACGGGTTTTTCCTCTTCTCATTTCCTTACCTACTCCAATACCAATTGTAGTATTAGACATTTTTCTTGAATCTTCCACTTGTGGACCCACTGTTGGGAAAGGAACCGGTACTGTTAAATCCTGATCAACGTTTTGTTTATCGTTTTGAGAAGTTAAACCCAGTCTCACTACAACACGCATTGCATCTGTTGGAGATGTGTATTTCTTACCGATAATGGTTTGGTTACCATTTAAGAATCCAACACCTGGAGTGTTGCTGTTACCATTACTAAAGATGTTACCAACCCAGTTAAAGATAGGGTCCACATCAAAGCTGATAGCCCAATCATCCGTTTCCGGCATAAATGGTTCACCTTTCTTAGAAGTTAGTCCTTGCGCGAAAGCACTTGATACGCCAAATGCTAAAGCTACTACTAGTACTGTTTTTTTCATGCTTTTTGTTGTTAAGTTTTAAGCTTATTTTTATTTTTAGTTTTTAAAGATGATTAAATTATCGGGGCAAATATAGCCGAAAAATGATTTGTCAAAATTTAGTCACCAAATGTTTTGAACTATCAATTGTTGAAATGTTTGAAAATGACAGGTTGCTATTTAACGAATGAGTTACGAATGTTACCAATGGCTAAAGCACGTACGTTAAATGGTTAACTCATTCGTTAATTGGTATGCAATAGCTATTTTTGTTTCCGAATGAACAATTTTGTTGTCTCAGCCCGAAAGTACCGTCCTGCAACATTTGACACCGTAGTAGGTCAGACTCACATCACCAATACTTTAAAGAATGCTATTCGCAATAAGCATCTGGCACAGGCTTTTTTGTTTTGCGGTCCACGTGGTGTAGGAAAAACCACCTGTGCACGCATTCTCGCCAAAACCATTAACTGTCATAACATTACACCTGCTATCGAAGCATGTAATCAATGTGAAT
>JANLUX010000337.1:0-1906 GCA_031363705.1 Bacteroidota bacterium | reverse complement strand
GATTGAGGGCATTTATTGAATTCTATCCTTTTTTTATGATACTCTTTGCTTTTCTTTTAAGTAATTCATTGCTTGGTTTTAACATTGCCTGGGTCTTTATTACCTGTTGTGCAATTGTCTTAAATCATATTCAGAATTATCAATACATCAATATAATACTACACGGGGAGAATATGGATAAGATTAAATACTGGAAAATATTTTTAAAAACTGATAAGAAATACATGGGGGTTTTATCCAGAAACTATGGTGATATTATTCCTGAAGATGAAATATTAAGTACAAAAACATTTTTTAATAATTTCGATAGTGATGTGGATTGGGGTAATAAGGACAGCTATTCTAAAGACTATCAGTATTCCGGTAAGTATTCGAGTAAAGTGTTTCGTCCTGATTATTATTCACCAGGATTTGATATTAAGCTTTCTGAATTTTCTGATTCACTTCCGGTTTACATCTTCGTTAGCTGTCAATCATATCTGACTTCAGAAAGTTGTTATCCGGAATTAATCATAAGTTTTGAGAACACGCAAGGAGGGTATAGTTACAATAGTTTTCCTGTTTATTTCAGAGCTGATAAAATTGATGATTGGTGCGAAACAAAATGTGGAGTTCGTTTTCCTGACCAAAGAAAATCAAAAGATGATATTGTAAAGGTTTACATTGTCAACAACTCAAAAAAACCTTATTACATGGATGATTTTAAAATTGAAATCAAAACATTGAAAAAAGATTATTAATCCACAGTTTATTTCAGGAAACAATTATCAATATTCATCTTTATTGTATTGCAAATTTGGTTTATGTTGATTCACTTAGCCGTGGTTTGACATTACAACCATTTGTTTTTTGAATAGCTATTTCTTTCGCTTCTGATCAATCATCCAAATAGCATTTATCTTAATCATTGAATCAAGCGGAATTTTATTTTCTAAAGCTTTCTGTTTTAACGAGGACATTGTGTTTGAATCAGAGCGAATCAATTCTTCAAAACTTTTTATTTCTTCATCATCATATTTGTTTTCAAAACCTGCTCCTGTGAAGGCATCATAAGCCCTTTCAATAAATCCCCATCCTAATTTCGGCAGGTTTGCATCAGTAGATAAAACTACAATCACATCATGTTTAAGAATCTCGCTTTTGAAATCAATTGTATTTACATTAGTCGGATTTGTATAGTTATCCGGAAAGATCTCATTATTATAATACCAGAATTTAGTGTCTTCAAAAACATTACCTGGTATTCCGGAATTAAATATTCCCCAGTAATAACTGTCTGCTACAAAAAGTGCTTTCGGTTTTATTTTAGATGCATTAATTGTGTAAAAAATTTCAGGATAAGCCAATGGATAATTGCCGTCAAGCGGAAATAAAAGATTTAATCCCTGTTCAATATCATTGTCATAAAATTTTGGGATGCCGGATATTTCGGGATTTGAAAATGCGATGTCAGGCAGATCAATGTTGCGCAATTTTTCGATGTAGTGAACCATTGAGTCCATTGATAAAGTGAAACCATAATAACTCCAGTGCATTCCTAATTTTGAGTAAAGAGGATAAGGAGAAATATTTTTCTGTTGAATGAAATATGTGTTGAAATCAATGTAATTTATATTCATTTCATTAGCAAAGCGGAGATATTGAGATAAGTTAGTTGTATCTGGATTTGATATCAATGAATCAGGTATAAACTCAGGAAAAAAACTTCCTTTACCCGGTGCAAACACAAGTATCAAATCAATATTTTTTTTCTTGAGTGAATCTTGTACTGTCTTGAATTGAACAACTTTTTTCTTTATTGCAACTTCCCCCACAAAATCCTGACCGTACAGAGCTTTGATATATCCGCGTTCATACAAGCATAAATCTTTTCCAATAACGGCTGTCCGCGCTTTTGGAATTTTAA
>JANLUX010000275.1:0-15908 GCA_031363705.1 Bacteroidota bacterium | reverse complement strand
GTAAACAAATCCTTACCCTTATTGAAGAATACATTAAACCAACTTCCCTTATGTTTTTGTGCAGGTGTGTCGGGTGTAGATGTGGTGGAACGTCTTGAACGCGTTTTATCTAAGTCATTCAACCCTTTTATCACCAATCCCACACCAGTGGCGTACATCGGGCTTTTTACTTCGTCCATTCCTTTGCCGAGATGTTCATTAGGATAACCAATACGGGTATCCATACCGGTAATGTATTCAACCAACTGTGTAATATGTTTTAGTTGTGCACCGCCACCTGTAACAACAATTCCGGCAATTAATTTTTTCTCGAAGCCTGAACTTTTTATTTCATAGTAAACGTTTTCAATAATTTCTTCAACACGGGCTTGTATGATAGATGCCAAATTCTTTACAGAAATTTCTTTTGGCTCACGTCCGCGTAATCCGGGAATAGAAACAATTTCATTGTCTTTCATTTGCTTTGCTAGAGCAGAACCGAATTTTACTTTTAATAATTCTGCCTGATTGCGTATGATGGTGCAGCCTTCCTTTATATCATCGGTAATTACATTTCCACCAAAAGGAATTACTGCAGTGTGACGAATAATGTTATCCTGGAAAATTGCAATGTCAGTAGTTCCTCCACCAATATCAACAAGTACAACCCCTGCTTCTTTCTCTTCTTCTGTTAACACTGCTTCCGCAGATGCAAGCGGTTCAAGAATCAAGTCAACTGTTTTTAATCCTGCTTTCACTACACACTTCTGAATATTATTGGCTGCTGTAATCAAACCTGTGATGATGTGGCAATTTGCTTCCAGTTTAATACCACTCATGCCTATCGGATCTTTCAAACCTTGTTCATTATCCACAATAAACTCCTGTGGTATCACGTGGATTATTTCTTCGCCAGGTGGCATGGCAAGTTTATACATGTCATCTACTATCGCATCGATATCACGCTGGCTTATCTCATCGAAGGTGTTGCTGCGGATAATCATTCCACGGTGCTGCATACTTTTTATATGCTGACCTGCAATGCCTACATGCACGTCACTGATTTCCACTCCTGATTTTGATTCTGCTTCTGCAACTGCTTCCTTGATGGAAGCTACTGTCTTTTCAATATTGGCAACCATGCCACGCATTACACCTAAAGATTCAGAGCGACCCATGCCAAGCACTTCCACTTTACCAAATTCATTTCTGCGACCAACGATCGCTGCAATTTTGGTGGTTCCGATATCTAATCCAACAACAATTCCTGTGTGTTCCATTTACGAATTAATTTTTGTGCAAACCACCTGGTTGCGATATTTGAGATTGATGACGCTGTAATTATTCCAGCCAGTTTTATTAAGTCCTTGTTTGTAAAAAATCATAAGCTTGTCAAATTTCTCTTCCAGGTTTTCTGCATCTCCAACCACTATCCGGTGATTACCAGTGCGTGGAATGAGTTCGAGTTCCTGGTTTTCATTTACATAAATCTGTTCCGTTTGAGCATTCCAGAAAGTATCCGATTCAATAAAATAGGCTAACTCATACACCTGCTTTATTACCGGCTTATGTTGCATTGCAGAATCATTCATCACCGGAGTAACAAAATTTATTTTCTGCTCTGTAAAACGGTCAAAAATGTAACCGTTTGCTACCAGCACAGGCGGTGAATATTTATTTGAAACAGGCATAAAACTGCCTCTGTCATCAATGTAAAATTGTTCGTCATGCATTGTAATAATCCTTACCAATGGGTTGCGTTGTTTAACACTCACATTGATACGTCCATCAACCGATGAATATACTTCGGCTGTTTGCACAAAGGAGTTGCTCATAATAATTTTTTCTAACAGCGTAGTGTTGATAGCACCTAAGCGGCTACCGATCAGTTTTTCTTTCGACTTTATCAATTCAGCGATGTCATACTCATCTACAAAATCATGCTGCACTTCTTCATTGAATGCAATACGTATCTCTTTACATTTTATATCATGCTGAATTTTGTTCACAAAGCCAAGCGTTACAATCAGCCCAAGTCCACCGATTGACCAGAGTGAAAACAGCAATACTTTTTTCCAGTTGATCTTTTTTAGTTTCATGAGAGTTTGATTGTTTGATTTCGCCTCACCCTCTTATCCCTCTCCAAAGGAGAGGGAAGTACTACCCCGACATTTTTAACTTCAAAAAATTTAAAGCTGTGAGATTTGATTTCGCGAATTTTTTTTTCAGGCGACAGCCATCCTTCTCCTTTGGAGAGGGACCGCGGGTGAAGCGATATAAGGGAAATCATTTTTCTCATTTATTCAATGCTTCTTTAATCGGTTTAATCAATGCATCAATATCCCCTGCTCCTAATGTTAACACTACTTCCGGATTTGACGCTAGTAATTCCACCAACAGTTTTTCTTTAGTAACTATTTTTTTATTTGCAGCTGTTACTTTATCAAAAATTATTTTTGATGTAACACCTTCAATAGGCAATTCACGTGCAGGATAAATGTCGAGCAGAAATAATTCATCCAATAAACTTAAGCTTTGCGCAAAGCCATCAGCAAAATCACGCGTACGTGTAAAGAGATGCGGTTGAAATATTCCGGTTATTTTTTTATCTGGATATAATTCTTTTACGGATGAGATGGCAGCACGCAACTCTTCAGGATGATGGGCATAATCATCAATGAAGGTCAGGTTTTTATTTCTGATATGAAATTCAAACCTGCGATGCACACCTTGATAAGAAGCCAATGCATATTTTATTTTCTCCATCTCTATTCCTGATTGCAAAGCAACTGCACAGGCTGCTACTGCATTTTCCACATTGTGTCTTCCCGGTAATCCCAAACTTAATTCCTGGAAATTACTTTGCGGAGTAAACAGATCAAAAACGAATTGATTGTTCTCAACATGAATATTTTCTGCACGATAATCAGCAGGCTGATCTATGGAATAAGTAAGTGTTTTTGTGGAGCCGGGAGGAATTGGCAATCCTGCTTTATGAATTAACAATCCATTTGGCTTCATCTGCATTGCAAACAAACGATAGGACTCTTCCAGCTGTTCTTTATCTCCGTATATATCCAGATGATCTGCATCCATCGAAGTGATAACAGCAATATCAGGATGGAGTGTTAAAAATGAACGGTCGAATTCATCAGCTTCCACAACAACTTTAGGAGGATTATTTACTTCATCATAATTACCTAACACTAAATTGGAATCATAGTTAATACTTATGCCGCCAAGAAATGCTGTGCAGTTTACATCCGCTTGTTTTAATAAATGTGTGATGATGGATGAAGTTGTAGTTTTTCCATGTGTACCTGCAACGGCAATGGTGAATGACTGTTCTGCAATCCAACCCAACACGACAGAACGCTTCACAATGTTCACTCCAGACTTTAATAAATAATTGTATTGAACGCTGTCTTTTGGAATGGCAGGTGTAAAAATGATTATTGAAGATGTTTCATTCGAAGTAATGTGTGATGGAATATTTTTTATTTCATCAGCATAATTAACATCAATCCCTTCTGATTTTAATTCGATGGTGAGTGTAGTTTGTGTACGGTCGTAGCCGGAAACAATTTTTCCGTTTGCTTTGAAATAACGTGCAAGCGCACTCATCCCGATACCACCGATGCCTAACATGTACACATATTTTACTTCACTCAGGTTCATTTTATCTTCTGTCAAACCCCTTCAAGGGTCTAAAACCCTTGAAGGGGTTGTACGTTTATTTATTTCTTGCCAACGCAATCACATGCTCTGCGATAATTTTTGCAGAACCAGGTAATGCCAATGGCTTAATATTTTTTATTAATTGTTCTCTTTTGTCTGAATCGTTTGCCAATTGTAATGCAGTTGAAACTAATTGTTGCATTGCATCAACATCACGAACCAGGATCGCTGCATTCTTCTCCATCAATGCCAAACAATTTTTTGTCTGGTGATCTTCAGCAGCAGTTGGTAACGGAACCATGATGGCAGGTTTTGCAACAATGCATAATTCAGAAACGGTGCTTGCTCCTGCACGTGTTACAACTAAATCACAGATTGCGTAAGCTAAATCCATTCGGCTGATAAAGTCATAAACTTTAATTTGGGCCTCACCCTCAATCCCTCTCCCAAGGAGAGGGAGATTAGCAACTTCTTCTTTCACTTTATCAAACAACGGCTTACCGGTTTGCCAGATGATTTGTATTCCTGATTCGCTTAACTGTTTTAATCCTGCAAGCAAACTCATATTAATACTGCGTGCTCCCTGGCTTCCGCCAATAACCAGGAGTGTGATTTTATTTTCATCTAAACCAAAATATTTTGCTGCCTCAGATTTTTTACCCTCTACCTGCAAAATATCTTCGCGAACGGGATTACCGGTTTTGATAATTTTTTCAGAAGGAAAGAAACGTTCCATGTTATCGTAAGCCACACAAATCTTTTGTACGCGCTTCGCTAATAATTTATTGGTAATCCCCGGAAAAGAATTTTGTTCCTGTATCAAAGCAGGAATTCTTTTGTTTGCGGCAACAAATAACAACGGACCACTTGCATACCCACCAACGCCCACTGCAACATCTGGTTTGAATTGCTTCACAATTTTTGTGGCCCTGGTCAAGCTTGTAATCAGCTTTAAGGGAAATGATAAATTAGCAATCGTTAATTCTCTTTTAATTCCTACAATCGGAAGTCCTTTAATTGTAAATCCTGCTGCCGGAACTTTTTCCATTTCCATTTTTCCTTCTGCACCTACAAATAAAAACTCAGTGTCAGGTAATTCTTTCTTCACTGCATTCGCAATTGCAATTGCAGGAAAAATATGTCCCCCTGTACCTCCACCGCTTATTATCACGCGAATGTTTTTATTGTTATTCAATTTGTATTATCCTTCGATTTTTTATTAACCTTATTACCTTAGTAGAAAACCCATACGTTTGATGTTTCACCTTATTACCTTATTTCTTTGAGCGATTTGAATAAGGGGGACTATTACGCTTAATTTTTTCTACTAAGGTTTTATTTCACTTCAATATTTATTCTTTATTCTTTTTCAACTTCTGTCCCTGCGTACTCATAACAAGTTTCCTTCTGAATGACGATTGTATGATAACTACATTTCTCAATTGTTCATTATTAATTCTTAATTATTAATTATCCTTTCACGCTGTTGCTAATTCTTCACTCACTTCACTCACTGCCTGTTGTTCATTTTCAATTTCTGCGCTCACACTTAATATTACTCCTAATGCAAGACTTGTAAACCATATTGATGTCCCACCCATGCTCAACATCGGAAGCGGCTGACCGGTGACAGGAAATATATTTACTGCAACCGCCATGTTTATCATTGCCTGGAAACACAAGCTGAACGCACAACCTATTGTGACTAACGCTGCAAATGCACGTTGGGTCTTTCTGACTATTTGGATGGACCGGTAAAAGAGCACTAAATAAAGTATTACAACAAATGTCCCTCCCACCAAACCATACTCCTCCACGATGATTGCATAAATAAAATCAGAATAAGGATGGGGTAAAAAATTCCGTTGCGAACTATTACCTGGTCCTTTTCCTATAACTCCTCCGGTAGCAATAGCAATTTTCGCCTGTTCAACCTGGTAATTTCCTTCACCATCGCCTTTGACAAAATGTTCAATCCTTGCTTCCCAAGTTTTGATACGCCCGTTATAACCTGTCAAATAAGCTATCAGTATAAACAAGCCAAAAGCCGCAATTCCAATTCCGATCAGCGAGAAAATATATTTCATATTAATGCGACCAATGAACATCAACACCAGGCACGTTGCAAATAAAACTGCTGCAGTTGAAAAATTTGCAGGAAGAATTAATGCACACACAAACACCACAGGTAACATCACCGGAATAAAGGCTGACTTTAAATCTTTTATGTTATCCTGGTTTTTTGATAAGGTACGAGCAACAAAAAGAATGAGCGACAATTTTGCAAGATCAGAAGTTTGAAACGAAAGATTTACAATCGGTAATGTCAGCCAACGGCTTGCTTCATTCAGGTTTGTACCTGAGAATAATGTTAATAATAATAACGGGATGGTGATGAAGATGCCAATCTTAGAGATGCGTGCATAGAAAGTATATTTTATCAAATGCGAAAAATACATCAGTCCGAAACCAAAAGCTAAAATGATTATGTGTTTGAATAAATAATACTCAGTATTGCCGGATTGGTATTTATACGCCAGCGTTCCCGTTGAACTATAAACAGCGAGTATGCTCAATATAGAAAGCAGTATTACTACTAACCAGATTGCTCTGTCACCTTTGAAATATGTTTCGAGCCAAGTCATTCGGATTTATGATTTACGATTTTAGATTTACGATTTGATATAGTCTTAGTGAGTTTAATAGTTGTTGAACTATACTACCAATCATCCTTTGAGTTCTTGCCAATTAATGCACCTTGAATTCTATTTATTTCGGAATTAAAATACATCTCTATTTCTTTTTTTGTTTCCTCCCTAAGCAGTTTCCCTTTTTTATTATAAATGGGATATCCTTCAAAAACCCCTCCTGTAAATAAAACTTGGTAACCCCCAGTTTGAGCATATATTTCGAGGGAAACAATTTCATATTTCACTTTACCATCTTTAAAGTTCAGCTCCGTTGTATATTTTGCATCAGTTAAAATATTTGCCCCAGAATTATTCACATAAAGAAAATTAGATTTGAAAGTGTTGAATTTTAAATATTCACCATCTACTTTTCCTTTGATAACATCTTCAGGACTTTTATAATTTTTGTGTATGTATTTAATGGCATTATCATAAAGTTGTTTAGCGATCATATTGTCAATTTTTAGAACAATAAATGTTTTCTCGTTATCAGAAGAGTCTCTTAATCCATTGGGAGTAACATCCAAACTTTGGCAATAACAAAATCCATTTGTAATTAAAAGAAGAAGGGAGAATAGTTTTTTTATCATTGTTGAATTATAATGAACGTACTGCCGCCTTAAACTTCCTTCCTCTATCCTCATAGTTTTCAAACAAATCAAAGCTTGCACATGCAGGTGATAATAAAACCACATCTCCTTTCTTACCTAATTTATAAGCAGCACGTACAGCTTCATCAGCAGTTTTTGTTTCTATGATATCAGGTATCACATCTTTGAATGCATCAATGATTTTCTGGTTGTCAACACCAAGGCAAACGATTGCTTTCACACGTGACTTTACTAAATCCATCAGCATGTTATAGTCATTGCCTTTGTCAACACCTCCGGCAATCCATATCACCGGTTTCTGCATACTCTCCAATGCGTACCATGTGCTGTTCACGTTGGTTGCTTTGGAGTCGTTAATAAAATCAATTCCGTGAACGGTGTTCACCAGTTCGAGGCGGTGCTCAATATTTTCAAAGTCAGAGAAACTTTCGCGCACTGTTTCTTTTCGAATGTCGAGCACGCGTGCCGCTATGCCGGATGCCATCGAGTTATAGAGGTTGTGCTTTCCTTGTAATGCAAGATCGTGAATTGACATAGTGAGGGGATTTAGTTTTATATTTATTGTTAGTATTTCGTTATCTGCATAAGCGCTCATTCCTTCCTTCGTTTTTATTGAGAAAGGAAACAGTTGCGCATCAAATTTTTTTTTTGTGAATTCATTCATCGTCAACTCATCATCAGCGCAATAAATAAATGCATCATTGCTTGTTTGATTTTGTGTGATGCGGAATTTTGAGTCCACGTAATTTTGAAGTGTGTAGTTATATCTGTCGAGATGATCAGGAGTGATGTTGGTAAGGATTGCAATGTCAGCTTTGAAGTCAAACATTCCGTCCAGCTGAAATGAACTTAACTCCAGCACATAATAATCATGCTGCTGTTGTGCCACCTGCAAAGCAAAACTTTTTCCAACGTTACCACCAAGCCCCACATTCAATCCTGCTTTTTTCAGAATGTGATGCGTAAGCAATGTAGTTGTCGTCTTGCCATTGGTCCCGGTAATGCAAATCATTTTTGCATTGGTGTATCTTCCTGCAAATTCTATTTCACTTATGACAGGAATATTTTCCTCATGCAATGATTTTATGATTGGAGCTTTATCAGGAATGCCCGGACTCTTCACAACTTCCGTTGCTTCTAAAATTTTTGAGTCAGTATGTTTCTCTTCTTCAAAATTTATTTCCGCTTCAAGTAATTGTTGCTTGTATTTGCCTTTTATTTTTCCTGCATCACTTACAAATACCTCATAACCTTTTTGCTTGCCGAGAATAGCAGCGCCAATACCGCTTTCAGCAGCACCGAGGATTACTAATTTTTTGGCAGACATTGTTTTTGTTTTCTATTTATCTTTTTATCCCTTCAAGTTTTACCTCTTCAAGGGTTTAAAACCCTTGAAGAGGTTGACGATTATCTAAGTTTAAGCGTAACCACACTAAGTATCGCGAGCATGATTCCAATAATCCAGAAGCGCGTTACAATTTTTGATTCGTGATAACCTGACTTCTGATAATGATGATGAAGCGGTGACATTTTGAATATCCTTCTTCCTTCACCAAATTTTTTCTTTGTGTATTTAAAATAACTTACCTGTATCATTACTGAAAGATTTTCAACGAGAAAAATTCCGCAGATCACCGGTATCAATAATTCTTTGCGAATTGCAATTGCAAATGCGGCTATAATTCCTCCCAATGCAAGTGATCCTGTATCACCCATAAAAACCTGAGCCGGATAAGCATTGTACCAAAGAAAACCTACACACGCACCGACAAACGCACTCATGAAAACCACTAATTCACCTGCATTGGGCAGGTACATAATGTTAAGATAATTTGCAAATACTGTGTTACCTGAAACGTAAGCAAACACGGCCAGGGTAGTGCCGATGATGGCGGATGTTCCTGTTGCAAGCCCATCAATTCCATCAGTGATGTTAGCTCCATTTGAAACGGCAGTTACAATTAATGTTACAACGAGAATGAAAACAATCGGTAAAAAATATTTTTTATTATCTCCGGCCCAATCTATCAGATATGCATAATCGAACTCATTGTTTTTGAAAAACGGAATGGTGGTTTTTGTTGATTTTACATCATCACCACTGAACATGGCGTTTTCAGAATCTTTGACATCATCAATCAAATTTGTTTTTCCATCCACCACTGTTTGATGTTGTTCCATTCGCTCACGAACAACCACATAAGGATTGAAATAAAGAATACACCCGAGTATAATTCCCAAACCAACCTGCCCAATCAGTTTTGATTTTGCCCGTAACCCTTCTTTATCTTTCTTAAAAACTTTTATGTAATCATCAATGAAACCAATTACACCGAGCCACAACGTGCAGATGATCATGATAACGATATACACATTATCAAGCTTTGTAAACAATAAAGTGGGAATGAGAATAGCTGATAGAATAATCAATCCTCCCATTGTTGGTGTGCCTTGCTTTTTTGCCTGTCCTTCCAAACCTAAATCACGAATGGTTTCTCCCACCTGAAGCTTTAAAAGAAATTTGATGATGCGCTTTCCTAAAATCAAAGTGATGAATAAAGAAGTGATAATGGCAAGTGCAGCACGGGTGGAGAGGTAATGAAATGCCCCCATTCCCGGAATGGTTGTGTGCTTGTCTAAATATTCAAATAAGTAATAGAGCATCAGTTGTGAATTGCTAATATTTCTTCCAACACTTGTTTATCATCGAAAGGATATTTCACTCCTTTAATTTCCTGGTATTTCTCGTGACCTTTTCCGGCAAGGAGTATGATGTCACCTTCTTCTGCAAGGTTCACAGCCACCTTCACCGCTTCTTTACGATCAGTGATTGCCATTGCTTTTTTAAAATATTGTGCAGGCACACCTTTTTTCATTTGTTCAATAATTGCATCAGGATCTTCACTGCGTGGATTATCAGAAGTAAGAATTACTTTATCACTGAACTCACATGCAATGGCTGCCATCTGCGGACGTTTGCCTGCATCACGGTCGCCACCACAACCCACTACAGTGATCACTTTTTCATTCCTGGTTCTTATATCATTAATCGTTTTCAGAACATTCTGCAATGCATCAGGCGTGTGTGCGTAATCAACTATTCCTGTCACATGATTTTCTGAAACAATGTATTCAAATCGTCCTTCGGGTGGAGTAAGCTTGCTGAGTTCAGTGAGTACTTGCAGCTTGTCTAAACCTAACGATACTGCAGTAGCATACACACCTAATAAATTATAAGCATTAAAACTCCCGATCAATTTGCAATACACATCATGCCCATCAATATTCAGCAGCAAGCCTGAAAAATTATTTTCCATCACACGTGCTTTGAAATCACTCATGCTTTTCAGTGAATACGTTTTCACTTTGGCATTTGTATTCTGCACCATCATACCCGCATTCTTATCATCAATATTTACCAATGCAAAAGCAGTATTGGTTAACATATCAAAAAATCCTTTCTTGGCTTTTATATACTCTTCAAATGTTTTGTGATAATCAAGATGATCTCTTGTAATGTTGGTGAAAACTCCTCCTTCAAAATGTAAACCGCTGATGCGATGTTGTGCAACAGCATGTGAACTCACTTCCATGAAACCGTGAGTGCATCCTTCATCAACCATTTGTTTTAACAATGCATTCAACTGAACAGGATCAGGAGTTGTGTGAGTGGCAGGAACAACTTTATCATTAATTAAATTCTCAACGGTGGAAAGCAATCCACAGGAATAATTTAAGTTTCGGAATAGACGATACAACAAAGTAGCAGTAGTTGTTTTACCATTAGTACCTGTTATGCCAACCAACTTTAAATGTTGCGAAGGATTATCATAAAAGTTACTGCTGATAAATCCCAAAGCAACAGCACTGTCTTTTACTTTGATATATGTAACCGATTCCGATTTTTGTTTGGGTAATTCCTCACACACAATTGCGATAGCACCTTTCTCAATTACACTTTGTATAAATGCATGACCATCGGATTGTGTTCCGCGTACTGCAACAAACAAACAATCTTTACTTGCTTTGCGTGAGTCAAAACAAATAGAAGATATAGTGATGCCGGTTGAACCAATTACTTCATCAATCCCAGACTTGTATAATAAGTCGCGTAGCAGATTCATCAGCTTAATTCAATTATAATTTGCTGACCTCTTACTGCTTTGGCCCCTGCATTAATTGATTGGCGTGTAACTGTTCCTCTTCCAACAGGCTTTACCATTAAACCTTGCTCTTCCAGTAAATAAATTGCATCACGCAAACCCATCCCCTTTACATCCGGAACAGTATTATCTTTTATTTCAATTTCTTTTTTGTTTGAATTAATCCAACCTGTCTCATTCATTTCAACAGGTAATTTTAATTGGTGATTTACCATGGCAAGTTGTTTTAAATTTCCTGCTTTTTGTTTTGGCAATCCCGCATACGTTGAGTCAGGAAATTGTTTCAGTTCATCATGCATTTCTATATTTAATGCATACACTTTATCAGCAATTTCTTTGAACACGGGGCACGCAACTGATGCACCGTAATAAACATCATTACCCGGTGCATACACCACCACGATGCAACTATAACGTGGTTTGTCAGCAGGGAAATAACCACAAAACGAAGCCTGGTACTTTACCTTTCCTGTTTTATATCCATCAGCACCTTGTGCAATTTGCGCAGTTCCTGTTTTACCGGCAATAGTATATTGAGCATGTTTGATATGAGATGCAGTTCCGCTTTTAACCACTTCTTCCAGTAACAACTTTGCTTTTGCAAGAGTTGATTTAGAGCAGATAGAGTCAGCCAGCACATTTGTACTGAATGATTTCACCAGCACTCCTTTATTGCGAACTTCTTTTACAAAAAGCGGCTGTACCATTTTTCCATTGTTTGCCACAGCATTATAAAACGTAAGCAGTTGCAACGGGGTTAAGCGGCTTTCATAACCGATGGATAAATAAGGTAAGGAGATATTACTCCAATCTTTATCAACTGCATTTTTTAATCGTATCGCACTTTCACCTTTTATCTGCACATCCAGGGGAACCGCTACATGCATTTTATTCAATCGGTTAATAAATGATTGCGGATTGCGTGCGTAATACTTAGTAATGATTTTAGAAATTCCCACATTGCTTGATTGTGCAAATGCCTTCATCACACTCATTCGTGTTCCGCCTTCGTGTGCATCCCGCATTATCAAACCACTGGTCCAGGAAATCCGTCCTTGCTGCACATCAACCTCTTCATCCAGATCAACATAACCATCTTCAATAGCTGCCATTAAAGAAGCAAGCTTAAACGTTGAACCCGGCTCAGTACTCTGACCAATTGCATAATTGTAATCTTCGTAGTAGGCACCAAAGTTGTTTCGTTTCAGATTTGCTATTGCCTTGATATGTCCGGTAGCAACCTCCATCAGTACCGCACAACCCATATCAGCATTGTGTTCAATCAACTGACTTTGCAATGCATTTTCCGCAACATCCTGCAAATTCAAATCAATGGTGGTAATTACATCACTTCCATCCATTGGTTCTACTTCATTCTCGTTATTAACTGGCTTCCACACATTGCCTGATAATTTTTGCATCAAGCGCTTTCCTTCAACACCTTGTAAGTATTTATCAAACGAGCCCTCAATACCAACAGGAGTGACATTTTTATTATTCACCTTAAAACCAACTGTGCGTGATGCAAGAGTCTTAAATGGTTTTTCTCTCTTACTTAACTGATCAACGATCAATCCACCTTTGTATCGTCCTAACCGGAACAACGGGAATTTATACAACGCTTTTTGTTCATTGTAACTGATATTCCGCTTCAGTAAATAATAGCGGTCGCCATCTCTTCGAGCCTGTTTTAAAATGCGTTTGTACTCGTTTGGTGTTTTATCTTTAAAAAGCTTTGAAAGAGAAAAAGAAAGTGAATCCACCTTTTCATTAAACATTGCTTTATCAATCCCCGGTGCATTCAAATCAATATGCACATCATAACGTGGAAGGGATGTTGCAAGTAAGCTTCCATCAGCAGCATAAATATTTCCACGTGAGGGCTCAATACTCACATAACGTATTGTTAAACTATCAGCTTTCGCTTTCCAGTAAGCACCTTCACCAAACTGCAATTGCCCCACACGAAAAACAATAGCAGCACCAAAGAGTATAAACCCGATGTTCACGAGATAAATCCTCCAGAGTATGTCTTTTTTACTTTCAGGCATTGTTTAGTTCACGATTTACGGTTTACAGTTTTAAACTAACGTTATAATATTTTCCTGCATACTGATGCTGCTACTTTATTATAATAATTACTTTCTGTTTTCTACTCCCCTAACAACTATCTTCTTGGGAGCCATCGTTGATTCTTTAATTCCATACGGTTCAAGCGATGCCGCCACTTCCGTTTGTTTACTCTTCACCATTAACTCGGTTTTTGCGCTGATGTACTCTGCACGCATCTCTTTAATTTCTTTGTTGGTTTTGTCAATATTCCTTATCGTTCGCTCTGCCACATATCCATTTGCGATATAAAGAATAATTAATCCTGTAAGAAAAAACACGAAGGGCATAAAGTGAACAATCGCTTTCTTGTCAATATAACCGAACACATTAAGCGCTTTGATAAATTTTCGGGCACGTTTGTTTTGCTGCGAAGGTTTAGGCTTCTCAACAACCGGCTCCGGTGCTTTGGGTTCTTTTATTCGATTCACTTTAATATTTATTATTCAATATTCAATAATTTAATATTCCTACACTCTTTCTGCAACACGCAACTTTGCACTGCGGCTGCGTGTATTACTTTTTAATTCTTCTGCCGATGGAGTTATTGGTTTCTTATTGATTGCTTTAAATGTGACACCAATCGCATGTCCGAATAAATCTTTCTTCTGCTCGCCTTCTACATTTCCGGTAGCTATAAAATTCTTAACCAATCTATCCTCCAGTGAGTGATAACTGATCACAACCAATCTTCCTCCTTTCTTTATCAGTTGTGGACATTGTGAAAGCAATTCGCGCAAAGCGCCCAATTCATCGTTCACTTCAATTCGTAATGCCTGGAAAACCTGTGCATGATATTGATGCTGTTTATCTTTCGATACACAATTAGCAATCGCTTGCTTTAGTTCATCAATTGTTTCGATTGCTTTTTTATTTCTCGCATTTACAATTGCAGAGGCAAGTGTTTTTGAATTTCTTATTTCTCCGTAAGCAGAAAAAACTGTGGTCAGCTCTCTCTCGGAATAAGTATTAACAACCTGTGCTGCTGTCAGCTTTTCATTTTGATTCATTCGCATGTCAAGTGATGCTTCGAAACGGGTAGAAAAACCTCGTGCAGGTTCATCAATCTGGTGTGACGAAATTCCAAGGTCGGCAAGCAATCCATCCAGCGGAAGCACATTCAGCTCCTCAAGGCGTTGCAACATATTGCGGAAATTATCGCGCACCAGCGTAAACCGTTGGTCATCCACCGCGTTCGCTGCGGCATCTCCATCCTGGTCGAAACCGATCATCTTTCCGTTTTTCAAGTGCTTTAAAATTTCTTTAGTGTGTCCCCCTCCCCCATAAGTGGCATCAGCATAAATGCCATTTGGTTTAATGTTAAGCGCTGCAATGCACTCATGTAATAACACAGGTTCATGATAATTCACCAGTGCCATTCGATTTATTAATCCTGTTCTTGCCCATCACATCCTCAGCCAGCGATTCATATCCATCAGGCGCATCATTAAATAGTGTTTCGTATTGATCAGGTGCCCACAGTTCTATCTTATTATTGCGCGCAGCTAACACTAAATCCTTGTCAATGCCCGCAAATTCAAGGAGTCGTTTAGGCAGCAGAATACGCCCGGTATTATCCATCTCCAGTTCTGTTGCACCACGATGGAAGTAGCGTGCAAACTCGCGGTTCTTCTTCACAAACTCGTTCAGCTCATTTACATCCGCACTTATTTTTTGCCACTCATTCATCGGATAAAGCACCAGGCATTTTTCAAAACCCCGGTTAATCACAAATTTTTCCTGGGCTTCGGGCGGCAGTTGTTTCCGCAGAGTTGCAGGCATCATCAATCTCCCTTTGGGATCCAGCTTGCAATCAAATTCTCCTAGAAAGGATGACATGTTTTTTTTGATCTCTGTATTTCGGGATTCAGGCTTTTGGGATTTAAGACTTTACATCCTTAAATTACTCCATCCAAGCATCCCTTAATCATGATGGGGGCTAAGGTAAATCAAATTTTACCACATTTTACCACTTTCTACCACATTTTGTTTAAAACTTTTTGAATTGGGTAAAAATTGTGTTGATTGCAATTTTTATTTATAAAGACGCCATGACGCAAACGAATACGGTTGCTTTGAATCTTCATGAAAAAAAATTAAATAGTGAAATGAACAAGCATAATCTTCAGGTTGTTTCCTCAGCTGGTTGCAGAAAAAAGAGTGCTAAAGCCTTATGCTGTTTGCTATACACTCATTGCAATAAGTTTCGCCATCACAGCCTTTAACTCCAGGACAATTTTCAGGACAAGCATCACCCTTGTGTTGATCATATAAATTTTGATCAAAACACCCGGTAGACATTTTACATCCCATAGTTAAAACTGAAACCAGAAATGCAAATACTACAAAAACCTCTCTCATAGTTATTCATTTATTATAAAATCAAATTTATCAAATGTTTACGTCTTATTCGCAATCTATAACCCGTTCCCAACTCTTATTCCAATCGAAAAAGTTTCTATAGCATTTGAATGATGGAGATAAGATTGCTGTTAATCATAACCTTTGTACATTTTTGGTTATTCCAAAAAAAGCGCTAATACGAGTAGAATCTCTAATTTAATGGAGTAGTTTTATTAAGAGCGGATTTCTATTATTATGCCAGGCTGCAAGCACTTTTCCAGAAAGTCAGGAGAGGGTAAAAGCTTTTATTTATTTATTCATCATTGATCTGATAA
>JANLUX010000176.1:0-2253 GCA_031363705.1 Bacteroidota bacterium | reverse complement strand
ATCGATTAAGTTAAAATTTATACCATATTGGTTAGACAAAATTTCTTTTCACTTAAGAATCTAAAACTGTGACTCAGTTGAAAAATATTTTTTTAAAATGATTGATTGTTGATTTCCCTCTTTCAGTATATTTTAAAACAGGTTAATGTTATTAGAACAATGCTTTGTAAAATAATTTCCATACCAAGTTCTGTCTCTTCCGGGTTGCGGAGAAAGTTTTTCGTTCATTTTTATTTGTAGTGATAGTTCCATGAGTTGTATGATTTAGTATGAACGTGCTTTAATTAGCCAAAGTCTCAAGTTAACCTTCTCCGCCCTCTAAATATGATTTTAGTATGAATTATAATCATTTGTAAAAGTAAATGTATTTTAAATGATAGTAATACTATCTTTGCAAATATTATTACTATCTATAACGCATGATAGATTTATCAATTTGAAAAACTTCAGATTGACTAAAATTTTAGATTCTTATACAACAAACACTATAACAATAACTAAAAAGAAAAAAAATGAAAAACTTAAAATCAACTACAATGGCGTTAACGGCAGGTTTGTTAATAACGGTTTGCGGACAATTAAAATCTGAAACTATTTACTCTGACAAAACTAAAACAGCACATAAGCCAATTACGATTATTACGCCTGACGATGCACTAGAAGAACTTAAAAATGGAAACCAACGGTTCATTGATGATAAACTAATCAATACGGATTACAAAGAACAGATTGAGCTTACAAAATCTGACCAGCATCCACATTCGCTCATTCTATCCTGCCTTGATTCCCGAGTTCCACCCGAAATTATTTTCGATCAGGGAATTGGAAATGTTTTTGTTGCCCGTGTTGCAGGCAATGTGGAAGATGCGAATATTTTAGGCAGTATGGAATTTGCTACAAAAGTTAAAGGAACGAAACTTATAGTGGTGATGGGACATAACCATTGCGGTGCCGTTAATGGTGCTATTAATAATGCAGTGTTAGGAAACCTTACACAGCTTGTTGATCAGATCAAACCTGCTATAACAGGCGACAAAACTAAGGCGGATTTAAGGCTTGATGCAACAGCAAAAAACAATGTTAAAATGACTATTGCAGATATTCTAAAAGCAAGTCCTGTAATTAGTGACCTTGTTAAAGAAAGTAAATTAAAAATTGTGGGTGCATATTACGACATTACTTCCGGTCGGGTAACATTCATGGATTTAACAACGATTAACTAAAAATTATTACATACTCAAACTTAAAAATTTTTAACTATGAACTGTCCAACATGTAATACAGAACTGAAAATGAGCGAACGCAGCGGTATTGAAATTGATTATTGTCCCCAATGCCGTGGCGTATGGCTCGACAGAGGAGAACTTGATAAAATAATTGAACGGTCACTTACAGAATCAATGCCTCAGCAGAAACGAGCTGATGCTAATAACATTCGTTATAATGATAGAGAAAAACACGATGACAGGAGCAAACATTATGATAATGATAAGTACTACGGGCAAAGAAAGAAAAAATCAGTTCTGGGGGATTTATTTGATTTTTAAAAATGGCGATAGGTATAAAGTTTATTCACAAACGCATTGAAATTATTGAGAAAATAATATTTAAAATTTAACACATGACAACGGAATTGTACTTCTGGATTGGCTTTACCATCTTCTTATTGTCGATGCTGGCAATTGACCTGGGAATTTTCCATCGCAAGACCCATACCGTTACATTTAAAGAATCACTTGGTTGGACAATAGTTTGGATTGGACTTGCCATGCTTTTTAGTGCCATTGTTTATTTCTGGAAAGGTTCTGAAAAAGCAATTGAGTTTATAACGGGTTATGTTATTGAATTATCGTTAAGTGTAGATAATTTATTTATATTCATTTTGGTTTTTTCCTACTTCCAGGTCCCTCAGCAATATCAGCACAAGGTATTGTTCTGGGGAATATTAGGTGCTCTTGTTATGAGAGTGATTTTCATTTTTGCGGGTGTGGCTCTCATCACTAAATTTCACTGGATTATTTATGTATTCGGGGCAATCATTATTATTTCCGGTATTAAAATGCTTTTCCAGAAAGATAAAAAAATTGAACCCGACAAAAACCCTCTTATCCGGCTCATTAAAAGATTTATCCCTGTTACGAAATCATACCAGGGCGACAAGTTTTTTGTCAAAATCCAAAAAGGCGCATGGGCTGCAACTCCACTTTTTATTGTTCTTGTTTTTGTAGAAATAACTGATTTGATTTTTGCGGT
>JANLUX010000228.1:0-1682 GCA_031363705.1 Bacteroidota bacterium | reverse complement strand
GATTGGAGTGATACTTACAGGCTCTAATAATGACGGGACTAACGGGATAAAACGGATAAAAGAATGCGGGGGGTTAGCAATTATTCAGAATCCTGAAACAGCTGAATCGGCTTATATGCCTAAATCTGCCATCGCCGCCATTAAACCGGATTATGTGTTATCTTTGGAAGCTATCACAGAATTATTAATGACATTGGACAAACAAAAATAAAATGAAAATGACACTTGAAAGAAAAATATTAACAGGATTCATTAGTTGTGCAATTATACTTTTCGGGGTTACAATTTTCTCTTTTAATAACAGTAAAAAATTCATCGAATCAAATGCCTTGGTAGATCATACCAACCAGGTTGTATTTCAGTTCGAACAAATACTAATTTCTACCATTAATGCTGAATCAGGCACACGGGGTTTTGTCATTTCAGGGGATAATAATTTTTTGGACCTTTTTTTAGATGCACAAGCAAAAGGAGTTGAGCATCTGAATAAAGTACAGGAATTAACAAAAGATAATCCCAATCAACAAAAGAACATTGAGGAACTTGATAAGGAACTCAAAATGCGTTTTGATCATTTAAACAGAACCATTGAGTTTCGTAAAAAAGATCTTGAAAAAGCCAAGGAATTAGTTGCTTCCGGAGAAGGAAAACAAATACAAGACAGAATAAGAGAAATAATTGATAGAGCGGAGGGAATGGAATTTACATTACTTGTCGAAAGAAGACAGACCAATATTGACGATGCCAGCAATTTTAATATTGTTTTTGTTATTTTATTGCTTATCATTATTATGGTTCTTGTCATCGTTTACATTATAGTTAGTTCAAATTTAAGAGCACTTAAAAGAGCCGAAGCCGAAACTGCAGGTAAAAACTGGCTGCTTACAGGTAACACCGAACTCAACGATAAGTTAAAAGGAGATCAAAGTATTAAAGAGCTGGCAAGCAATACCATCAGCTATTTATGCACTTATCTGAAAGCAAACATAGGAGCCGTTTATCAGTTTGATGATAAAGAGAATGCTCTCCTGCTTTGCGGGCAATATGCCTTTTCGGCCCCCAATGACACTAAAGTAAAATTTGTACTTAATGAAGGATTAATTGGCCAGGCAGCACGGGAACAAAAACAAATTTCCCTGACAGATTTAACCGATGAGCAAATCCGTATCACGTCATCCGTTCTGAATGCCAAACCAAAGAATTTACTCATTACACCATTCTTGTTTGAAGGTAAAACAGTGGGCGTGATAGAAATGGGCAGACTTACCGATTTTAATGAAACAGAAAAGGAATTCATTGCTATTTCAATGGACAGTATTGGGATTAGCGTAAATTCAGCAATTTCAAGAAAACGAATACAGGAATTGCTCGAAGAAACGCAGGTTCAGAGTGAAGAACTTCAAACACAGCAGGAAGAACTGAAACAAATGAATGAAGAACTGGAAGAGCAGACTCAAAATCTGATAGCACAACAGGAGGAGCTACAAATAACAAATGAAGAACTGGAAGAACAAACCCAATTGTTGGAAGAAAAAAATAAAGAAGTTGAAGCTTCAAGAAACGATATTGAGCAGAAGACGAAACAATTAGAGATAAGCAGCAGGTATAAATCTGAATTTTTGGCAAACATGTCACATGAGTTGAGAACTCCTCTTAACAGTTTGCTTATCCTGTCAAAAGAT
>JANLUX010000214.1:0-3450 GCA_031363705.1 Bacteroidota bacterium | reverse complement strand
GGTAATCATGACCAAGAAAAAATCCAGAATGGGACTAATGGAAAAGAAGCGGTGGAGTAGTACACAAGTGCCGGGCTTTATGGTGAAAATGGAAACTCATGTGAAAGGAGAAAGTTTTACTATGGAAATAAAAGAATGGGTTACTGACTTTTCAGTAACTCAAAAATAAGGTATAGGGCGCCTCTAAAAACTCACGAATGAAAAAAAATTACCACATAGACACATAGAAATTCACAATAAAAACAACTATGTGCTAACCTATGTACCTATGTGTCTATGTGGTAAAAACAGTTTTTAGAACTGCCCTATAATCATTTCATTTCATCCTCAAATAAAATTAATCATAATGAATATTCACCGCACTCTTTTTATCAGTTTCCTTTTAATCATCGGTTCTCAATTGTTCGCACAGGTTACAGAACAGAACTACAAAATATATTCAGTGAAATCCGGCAAAGAAGTAACCCTAAACGACATTATTGAAGACATGAAAAATTATGATGTTCTTTTCTTTGGCGAAGAGCATAATGATTCAGTCGCTCATTATCTCGAAAACAAAATGTTTGAAATGCTTTACCAGAAATTTACCAACAACATTACACTTTCAATGGAAATGTTTGACAGAGATGTGCAGACCGTGATGAATGAATATTTGAACGGATTTATCCGCGAGAAAAATTTCACTAAAGATGCACGGGTATGGAGCAATTATAAAGATTATAAACCTATGGTTGAGTTTGCAAAGAATAATAAGTTGGATATAATTTGCGCCAATTCGCCAAGCCGTTATAATAATCTTGCCAACAGGAAAGGACAAAAAGTGCTGATGGAATTACCTGACGAATCAAAAAAATATTTTGCCCCCTTGCCTTATGATACAGCATCAGGAAAATATTATGAAAAACTTATAGCGTTGACAACACATACTCCATCTTCTACTGCTGATACTGCGGTAAAAGATACTACTGTAAAAAAAATGCCTCCAATGCCAATGGGATTTAATATAATAATGGGTCAATCGCTTTGGGATGCAACTATGGCGTATTCCATTTCAGAATACCTGAAAAAGAACAAAGGAAAAAAAGTGATGCAGTTGAACGGGCGGTTTCACAGTGACGAAGGATTAGGTATTGTAACACATCTGAAAAAATATAGTGGAAAAACAAAATCACTCATCATCTCAGCTTTAACAGATGAGTCATTTTCAAATATTGATTGGAACAAGCACAAACATCTTGGCGACTACATTATCATCACAGACCCAACTGTTCCAAAGACATTTAAAGAATAAGGCGAGAACGAGTATAAATAAACAACACGGCATAGTGGACAGAAGGGCATCCGCTAACAGCACATTTGCAATAGCGGGGGTTTCGTTCTTTGCAGACAGTTTTTTGGTTAAAGGAAGTTTACTTCTCCGAATGAACATTTGTGCTGAAAAACTCCGCCCATCGCAAATTTGCAAAACGTTGTAGGCAATTGTAATTAAACATTAACGCATCAAAATATGACAATATTAGTAGTTGGTGCAAGCGGTGCGACAGGGAAACTGTTAGTAGAGCAATTATTAAAAGCAGGACAAAAAATTAAGGTAATTGTTCGCTCAACAGGTAATATTCCTGACTCTTGGAGTAACAATGACCATATAACATTAATAAAATCAGACATTGCGAAAATAGGTGTTGACGAGATGGCAAAACACCTTGCAGACTGTCAAGCAGTAGCATCTTGTCTTGGACATAACTTGACTTGGAAAGGCATTTACGGAAAGCCCAGAAAACTTGTCGCTGATTCAGTCCAATTATTTTGTGAAGCAACTTTAAAAAATTCACCTGAAAAGCCAATTAAATTTATATTGATGAATACAGCAGGAAATAGCAACCGAGATTTAGACGAGCGAATTTCAGTTGGACAAAAAATTGTGATAGGTTTGCTAAGATTACTTCTACCTCCACACCCTGACAATGAGAAAGCAGCAGATTATTTAAGAGTCAACATCGGACAAAATAATCCATATGTTGAATGGGTTGCAGTCCGCCCTGACAATTTAATCAACGAAGAAATAGTATCGGAATATTCGTTACACATTTCGCCCACAAGAAGTGCAATTTTTAATCCGGGAAAAACAAGTCGAATAAATGTCGGACATTTAATGGCAAGACTAATTACAAATGGCGATTTGTGGAATAAATGGAAAGGACAAATGCCGGTAATTTACAATGTAACTGGCTGAACAAAAAAAGATGGCATTAATAATTACTGACATTGATGTAGCATCCGTATTTTTAAATAATGAAGATGTTATTGGAATTCCAACTGAAACAGTTTATGGATTAGCCGGAAATATCTATAGCGAAAAAGCGATTAGTAAGATTTACGAAATAAAAAAAAGACCATTAAATAATCCGCTTATAGTTCATATAAAATCATTGGCTTACTTGGATAAAGTTGCAGTTGATGTTTCAGAAAGTGCATTAAAACTTGCCAAAACTTTTTGGCCGGGGCCTTTAACATTAGTTTTAAATAAACATCCTTCGGTTCCCGATATAGTAACTGCCGGAAAAAGTACAGTGGCTGTAAGAATTCCGAATCATCCTGTTGCAATATCGCTTTTAGAAAAATTAAAATTTCCGCTTGCAGCGCCCAGCGCAAATCCTTTTGGTTGCATTAGTCCAACAAGCGCTCAACATGTTGCCGGATATTTTAAAGATGAAATAAAAATTATTTTAGATGGAGGCGTTTGTAATAGAGGTATAGAATCAACCATCATTGGTTTTCAAAATAATGAACCCATACTTTATCGGCATGGTTCAATTTCTTTGGAGGATATAGAAAGTGTAGCAGGCAAAATAAAAATTGCAGCATCAAATGAAACCGCACCGGATGCTCCTGGAATGTTTTCAAAACATTATGCTCCTTCCACTGAAACATTTCTTACAGATGACGTGGAGGAATTCATGAAAAAATTTTCAGACAAAAAAATCGGACTTCTGTTATTCGACAGGAAAGTATCGAATAAAAATATTTTATGTCAGGAGATTTTATCTCCAACGGGTAATTTAAAACAAGCAGCAACAAATTTATATTCAGCTTTGCATCGGTTAGATAAATGTAACTTAGATGTGATTATTGCGCAGCGATTTCCTGATAACGGTCTTGGAAGAACTATAAATGACAGGTTAGAAAGAGCAACTAAAAAATAGGAAATGAATACCCTCATACGCAATGCCTCAGTTGTAAACGAAGGAAAAATCGTAGTTGCCGATGTGTTGATATCAAATGACAGGATTGAAAAAATCGAACCGGAAATTGACATGCAAAATAAATCCGGCTATCAGGAAATTAATGCCAAAGGGCTGTATTTAATTCCGGGTGTAATTGATGACCAGGTTCATTTCCGTGAACCCGGACTTACGCATAAAGCAGATATTTCATCTGAATCTAAAGCTG
>JANLUX010000213.1:0-4682 GCA_031363705.1 Bacteroidota bacterium | reverse complement strand
CACAACTTGCGTAACGACAAATCTTCCCGTTACAAATTTTTAGTTGACAATGTTTTATTGCCTTTGAAAACAAGTCGTGAAGTAAAAGTGCTACACCTTTCGGCAACACCCATCAACAACAAATTGGTTGACATCAGAAATCAATTCAAGTTAATGACCAAAGGTGATGATGATGGTTTTAAGAAATCAGAATTAGCCGTTGGCAGTTTGGAAAGTATTTTCAGAACAGCACAAAAAGATTTTAATGATTGGAGTGAACACGACAACAAAAAAATTGCTGACTTCATTTCAAAACTTCCGCAAAAGTTTTTTGACCTGACTGATGCTTTGATAGTAGCACGGACACGGAAATTGATTGAAGGCGAATTCGGAGAAATGAATTTCCCGAAGAAAGGCGAACCAATAAACGAATACATCACACCTGAAAATTTTGGCGACTTAAAATCATTTGACGACATACTGAATGCACTTCGGGTAAACCTTACTGCTTACAGACCTTCGGAGTATATCAAAGATTTGAAAGTGGAAAGTGTTTTGGATAATCCGAAACAACGGGAAAAGTTTTTGGTGAAGATGATGTATATCCTCTTGATGAAACGCTTGGAATCAAGTTGGTTTTCTTTCAAAAGCACAGTAGAAAATATTTTGGCTCACCACGAACATGCTTTGAAAAAAGTATCCCGGTTCATCCTGAACCGGATTGACGATACCATTGAAGATAATCTGACAGACGAGGAGAAAGAAGATTTAGAAGATGCCGTTTCTGAAAACGACAATTCAAATCAACAGGAAGAACCACCTATAACTTTAGGAAAGAAAAATCCAGTTCCGCTTTCTTCCATTACCAACATTGACATTTTCAAAAAACATTTGGAAGGTGATATTGAAAAACTGAAAAGGTTGCAAAGCAACCTTTCAGTTTTTGCAACTGACTTTGCAAGCGGCAAAGCAGAAGATGAAAAGTTGAACAAACTGATTGAACATATTAAAGCGAAACAGAAAACTGGAAAGAACAAAAAGGTTTTAATCTTCACTGTGTTTCGTGACACCGCAGAATATTTGTATCGTGAATTGAGCAAACGCAAAATTGCAAACCTTGCTTATGTGTCGGGTTCTATCAGCGAAACTTACGATGGATATTCAGGAGCAAAGTTTGAAGAAATTTTGGAACGCTTTGCACCTTACACAAAACTTTACAACGAAAAAGATTGGACAGTGTTGTATGAAAATGTTTCCGAAGCATCCTTGCTTCGTGAAAAATATTTTATCGAAAATAAATGGAAAGTTCCTTTTGAAAAATGGTTGCAACTGATTAAAGACAGCGAACCGAAAACGCAAAAGAAAATTGCAAACCCTATTGATGTTTTAATTGCCACCGACTGTTTAAGCGAAGGACAAAATTTGCAGGACTGTGATACGGTTGTGAATTATGACATACACTGGAATCCTGTTCGCCTCATTCAACGCATGGGACGGATAGACCGTATCGGTTCACCGAACACAACCATTAAGGGAATAAATTTTTGGCCTGGAAAAAACTATGAAGATTATTTGCGTTTGAAAAAACGGGTTGAGGAACGAATGGCTTTGATGAGTGTGGTAGGAACAGAGATGCAAGAGATAACAGAGGACTTCAAAAAAATTATTGAAGACAATCCTTTGTTGCCAAAGCAAGCCGAAAAAATGTTGAGCCAATTACAAATCACTTGGGATGATATTGAAGACGGTGACGAAACAGTTGGCTTGAATGATTTATCGTTGGAACAATTCCGACAAGAGTTATTTGAATTCTTCAAACAAGACGAAGATTTTTTTAAGCGAATGCCTAACGGAGTGTTCACAGGTTTTCAATTCAGAACAAGCAAGAAATGGGAAGCAATGCCTGACAGTATTGTGGCTGTGTTGGGCTATCCCCGAAAACCCGATGAATCATTGAATCACATTTATCAGGAAATTCATTTGTTGCATCAACCATTTGCTGACGACTCACCCCTCTCTTTTGGAGAGGGGAAGGGGGTGAGGCAGGTTTTGAAAAACAATCAAGAAATTCTTTCGCTGCTTCGTTATCATAAAATGGAACACCGCATTGTTCCGCCAAACATTGAGAAAGGCGACAAGAAAGTTTTAGAAAAACTTTCGGCTGCACTTGGCACTTGGGTAAAAACGCAAACAACACCCGTTGCAGTAAAGGAGATTCAAAATTTATTTACAGGCGACACAACACCATCCCGAAGTATCGGGACACCCGAACAAAAGAAGTTGGAAGATAAATTCAGGAGTGAAAATTTTGATTTGATTAACTGGTTTATAATTTCCAATAAATAAATTCAATTCACGAAATGGAAGACAGCAAAATAATAATATACCAAACCGAAGACGGCAACACCAAAATAGAAACCCGTTTGGAAGATGAAACCGTTTGGCTTACACAAGCACAATTGTGTGAACTGTTTCAAAAATCTAAAGCAACTGTAAGTGAACATATCAAAAACATCTTTGACGAAAACGAATTGGATGCAAATTCAGTTGTTCGGAATTTCCGAACAACTGCCGCAGACGGCAAAAATTATAATACTACCTTCTACAATCTTGATGTAATTATTTCAGTTGGCTACCGTGTTAAAAGCCAGCAGGGAACCAAGTTCCGCCAATGGGCTACGGCACGATTGAGGGAATACATTGTGAAGGGTTTTACCATGAATGACGAATTGCTGAAACAGGCAGGTGGTGGAAACTATTTTGATGAATTACTTGCCCGTATCAGGGACATCCGTTCATCCGAAAAAATATTTTGGAGAAAGGTGTTAGACATTTATGCAACCAGTATTGATTACAACCCAAAACTTGAAATCTCTATTCAATTTTTTCAAACCGTTCAAAACAAGATGCACTGGGCTGTACACGGAGACACAGCAGCAGAAATAATTTACCAACGCATTGATGCAAACAAACACAACCTTGGGCTTACGCATATCAAAGGCAGCAAACCCACTAAGCAAGAAACCGAAATAGCCAAAAACTATTTGAACGAAAACGAATTGAATGTTTTGAACCGAATGGTAACGGCATATTTGGAATTGGCAGAACTGCAAGCACTCAACCGCAAGCCCATGTATATGAATGATTGGATTGCACGGTTAGATGATTTTGTGAAAATGACAGGCAATAATATTCTACAACATGCTGGCACAATAAGTCATCAGCAAGCATTGAACAAAGCTGCAAAAGAGTATGATAAATTTAAAGCACTGCATAAAAACGAATTGAGTGAAGCAGAGAAGCATTTTGTAAAACAAATTGAAACAACAGCTAAAAAACTCAAACCTAAAAAGCCAACAAAGAAGAAATGAATTTATCTCTGTTCAACACCGCTTCGCTTTTTGATGCAGCCACCGATTTGTTTCGGCAGTTGAATATCAAACTCAATTCAAACACAACCGAACCGTTGCCTGTTCGTGATATACTGAAACAACATTTCAAAGAAACGGAGAACGGAATTTTCAAAGCCATTGAAAAAACTTTTTATATCGGCACTTTAGACAATACCGTGTTGAGTGCAACTGGAATGTTTGACGAAAGTTATTCTTACAAACAAGCATTGCAGCAAGCCGACAAAAATTATGAGGGCTTAATGCTTTTTGCTTTGCAGTTGAGCAAACAACCGACACGAACAGAAATTTCTGAACTCACAAGAGCATTCAACCGCATCAGTCAGAAAATGCCTGTGGCTTTGTTGTTAAGTTACCGAAGCATCCATGCTTCGGGATTAAACCAAAGCAAGGATGCTTTGGAAACAATTATTTCCATTGCCATCAGCGAACGCTTTAAATATTTACAGCATTGGCGACAAGGTGAGAAAGCTGGCAAGGTGATTATTCTTCGCGACATACATACACAGCCCGCCACTACACACACTGGACACTTACGCATATTGCAAGACCTTATCAAACCCGTTGGCGTTACCAACTATGCACAACTGCATGAGCGTTGGTTGCAGGTGTTGGATGTGAGCATACTCAACAAAAAGTTTTTTCAGGAGTTGGCTAACTGGTATTTCTGGGCAATGGACAATGTGCAGTTTCCTGACGACATTGAAAAGAAAAAAGATGTTCGCAATGCTACCAACCTCATCCGCTTAATTACAAGGGTTGTTTTTATTTGGTTCATCAAAGAGAAAAAATTAGTGCCTGCTAATTTGTTTCGCAAAGATTTTTTAGGCAAGACCGTAAAGGACTTTGCAAAAAACAAAAAGTCAGAAAATTATTATCAAGCCATTCTGCAAAATTTATTTTTCGGAACACTGAATCAGAAAATGAATGAAAGAGGTTTTGTGAAAGAAGGAAATTTTCAGGCGAACAAAACCGAGTATGGAGTAAAAAATTTATTTCGTTATGCTGATAAATTTACCATCAGCGAAAAAGAAGTAATGGCTTTGTTCAAAGATGTTCCGTTCCTCAATGGCGGTTTGTTTGATTGTTTGGACAAGCCAAACGAGGCAGGAACAATTTTGTATGTGGACGGTTTTAGCCGCAACACAAAACGCCAAGCCACCGTGCCCGACTATTTATTTTTTGGAGACGAAACAGAAGTTGACCTGAATGAAATTTATGCAACACGAAACAAAACATACAAGAGTAAAGGATTGGTAAACATTTTAGAGAGTTACAAATTTACTGTTGCAG
>JANLUX010000192.1:0-19711 GCA_031363705.1 Bacteroidota bacterium | reverse complement strand
TATAAAATATTGTTTTAACAACAGTCCATTGTTAATTTTTATAATGGCTGCGGTTTTAATTCTAAGTGTTGTTACAAGAAAAGGAAGAATACCATTTTCAAAATACCAGTTGCTGTGTTTATTATTTTTTTTCATTCCTGCTTTAATAGCATATTTCTATTCTATCTATAAGAATCCCGTATTTCAGTATTCAATATTGTTGTTCAGCTTTCCTTATTTATTATTATTTGTTTTTTCATTTCTTCCTTCGTTCCAATGGAAACCCATTACAGTTTCAATATGGGTATTTTTATTCAGCATTGGAGTTTACAGCACTGTGGTTGCAGAAAAATTTTACAGCACTCAACACTTCGGAGTTTTTAAAGACCTGGTAGAAAAAACAATTGAATATGATAAAAAATATGGTGTTGATAATATCACACATACAGTTAATGTTATCACTCCCTATTACATCAATTATTATTCTGATAAATTACATCAGCAAAGTAAGTTTTTACAATACAGCACTTCGCAACGTGGAGAATTAAATCAGCTTGACAGCATAGTTCAGCAAAGTAACACTCCTTATTTTTTACATGCATGGTCAAACACTTATGACCCCACTGAAGTGGAACAAATCATCACCCTTAAATATCCTGTAATTATTGAGAAAAATAATTTTTTTAATTCAGGAATTACATTGTATGGAACAGAGATGAATCATTCGCAAGGTCAGCATATCAAACCGTTGTTTGAATTAAATCATGATTTTGAAACATTAAGCTGGGAGCATGACAGCTTATTCAGAACACAAACCAAAGCTCATAGTGGAATGTATGCGGCACACATGGATAAAGACCATGAATACAGTCCCACTTTTAAATCTACATTGAATGAAATCCATTTCAGAAAAGGTTGTGTCATACAATTAAGCGTGTGGATAAATGCTGCTAAAATTCCGTTGGATGCCAATCTCGTTTTGAGTATTGATGATAATGATAAAAACCTTTTGTGGCGCGGTGCTAATGCAAAAGATTTCATTACTCTGAAAAATGCATGGCAACGTATATTTCTTTCTTATAAAATCAATGAAGATTTTTCAGGCAATGAAAAAGTGAGTGTGTATGTATGGAATTCAGGTAAAGGAGATTTTTATTTTGATGATCTCCGGATAAAAGTAATGCCTTAAAGGGCTTCCTTTGCTGGTGGTTCCTCTTCGTCCTTCACCGGAGTTTCTGCTTCTGCTACAGTTGGAATTTCTTCTGCTTCTTTCTCCTCTGTTTCTGGTTCAGGAGCCACTTCCTTTTTTTCTTTCACCGGTTCAGGTTTAGCCGGTGCATTAGGACAGGTAATTTTTAACTGATACTTGCTGTTTAATTCAAGTACAAAATCATTGCCCAGTAAAATATTTCTTACTCCTTCATTTTCCTGCATTACCACAGAAAGCTCTGATGCCATTTCTGAATCGCTGATGCGGTTGTTTACTCTTCCTTTCACAAATTCAATTCTGAATTTATATCCTGATTTCCTGGTTCCAACCTTTTCAAAATCACCTTTGTCAAGATTTAGCGTTTGCTCGCCCTGAAGTGATTTCTTCAATAATATCCTGATCACATTGAGATATCGTGTCCAGATTTGTGCATACTTCCTGTATTCCATATTTTATTGATGTGCTGATAAGGTAATAAAGCGTAATGTTAAAAGTTGCACAATATTATTAAAGATAAATGATAAATACTGTTTTGCATTTGATAAACACAATTATTCTATAATCATTTTACCAAATTCACTGGATCCTTCTTTATTGGTTATTCTGTAAAAATAAACTCCGGCATTCCATGTGCTCACGTCTAAATTAATCTGACCTGAACTTTCATATAATGTTTTTGAGAATTTATGCCTTGATAACGGATCCACAACTTCAAAATCAGAAACCGAATTCTCCCTCAACGCATATTGTATATTCACAGTTTCACTGGCAGGATTTGGCATTGCATTTCCAATAAAAAATACATTGGTATGTATGTTATTTATTCCAACGGTATTAATCATATTTATTTGCAAATCATCTATAAAAAAGCCATCATATTCAACAAACCCATCTGAGTTCATTGAAAACTTAATCCTGATGTTTTGACCGATATAATTATCTAAATTAATTTCTTCATGCACCCATGCAGAATGAAATCCATCATATATAGGTCCTAAGTTGGGAGGAAAAACACTCTGACGGGTATATCGCCCGCAAAGGGGATTCCAGCTTATTCCATTATCAGTTGATATTAAAACCTGTGCATAATCCCAATTGGTTTCTATTTCCCATCGTGCACGAAAGGTAAGTAACACATGCAGCGCATTAGCCAGGCTCACCTGTCCTGAAAGGATAAGATCATTTGTTATATTAGGTTGATAAAAGCTATTAGGTGAATCTGAAATACTGGAACCGGCTGAAAAATAATGCGTGTTATCAATACCCCATTGAGATCCGGCTAACCAGTTATTCATATTGTTTCCCTGTTCGTTAACAAGCACTGAAGGTGTTCCAAAATATTTAGTTATGGTATCAGAATATATATTGTATGAACCGTTATAAACTATAATCACATATTTTATTTCGTCACCAATACCCGTTGATGCATTTAATGTGTAAGGTATGGAGTCAGTAATTTCCTGTAACGATGATAAATTAGTGTAAACACCGGGGTTGCCTGCCGAAGCAAATGCAGCATTTGCAGGAGCAATTATCACATTATAAATACCGGTGGTATCCATTCCTAAAAGACGAAAATTAAATTTAACATAACCGCTATGGCTATTAAAATAAGATGGTGAAGCATCTTCTGCAACACCATATCTGCCTGCTAAACGTGCTACTGTAATATTAGCAAACATATTCTCTTTGCTAAGCCTTATTATTTCAGAGCTTGGCGGCCAGAAACCAAATGTGCCTTCACCAACCTCAGGTGTCATTGCAAATACTTTTGGTTTCGATGTTTGTTCACCATACATCCAGTCATCAGAGTTTCCGTTAGTAATATAATTTACTGTTTGATTTCCAGTGCCGAATTTATATCCGTTATAACGAGTGAGCAACTGACCAAAATTATCATAGAGAGCAGAATCAGGTGTATAAATATTTGGTTGAAATCCCCACGGATAAATAAGTAGATTGCTGTAAGTATGATAATTGAAAGCTAACTTAAACTGATGTGCATTCACAAAATCTCTTAAAAGTTGTGTTTCAGGTTCGCTGAATGCAGATGTACCACGATAGGTTTCATCAGAAGTAAATGGAGAAGATCCATCATCATCAAATCCCCAGTTATATCCATAATTTCTATTGAGGTCAACTCCAAAAGTACCATCCATATTATCACGCCTGTTTTTTCGCCATAATCCTCCGCCATTCGGATCAGTAGTTTCATTATAAATATATCCGTCAGGATTTACACAAGGCACAAAATACATTTCTGTGTTTTGAACCAGTTGCTGTATATCAGGATCAGTAGCATAATTCTCTAAAAGATAATACATGTAAAAAATCAACTGCGATAGTCCTTGCGGTTCGCGTGCATGATGTAATGCAGTATATAATACCTGTGGCTCAGGTTCGTTCAGATTGGGGTTATCAGAAATTTTTACATAATAAATATTTCGTCCCTCAATCGTAGTGTTAGCACCAATGGGTTGCTTAACTGTGATAAGGTTTGGATACTGAGCAACCATGCTGTCTAGCAAAGCGAGCATTTCATCATAGGTAAAGTAACCACCCATGCTGCCCAAAGAAAAATGAGTAGGCACCGCATAATCAGGAGCTATTACACCGCAACCGGCAGTGTTTACCTGTCCTGTTTTTTTCGTTTCTTTTTTTTTATTCTGATCTTTATAATACTGTTTAACATCTTTGATTATCACTTCAGTCTTAAAACCGGCATCTTGAATCCGCTCTATTTCCTGCTGACTGAAATCAGAAATAAAAGAATATCCTTTGCGGTATTCGCCTTCTGAAATATCAACTCCTAAGCGGGATAATTCTTTAACATCATGCCCTTCGAGAAAAATTTTTATGCGGCTATATGTTGGTGATTGCGCATAAATATTAAGGGATAAACAAATGCAAATAAGTAATAATAATTGCTTTAACATAGTAATGGTTTTGGATTGAACCAAAGGTAGGCAAATAAATAAGTTATTAATTAGGTGAAGTTTGAACGATGTTCAAAAATATCAGAATAGGTTTATCCTGCTAAAAATAAAATTTTCCTGAAGTGCTTTAAGCTCCTAAAAGAATATTGAAAAGAACTTATTTAGCTTTTGAGCAATGGTATTCTCGCTCTTATAATTCGCAAGTCTTTTAAGCATTATTTCCTGGTTCATCTGGTGCAGTTCTTTATTTCTACCAAACGAATTTCCATTATTACCTTTATATGCTTGTTCTGCTACTTCTTTTTCTTTGAAATTTTCCATGACCCACAATTTAAATACTACTGTATAATACTATATGCCATAAAACGAAAAATATTACAGTTTTATTTACATAAACCATTGGAAAAATTGCGATTTCTCCACCTGCTTTAGTTTTGTAAACATCTTTTATGAATGGCTGAATTGTTGATTTAATGTTTAAATACAATGTTTTACTAACCTATTGCTTCGTATTTTTGATACATGATTATTGCTAATCTTTTCTTTTTAAAACCTCATTAGACCACTTGAGTGTCATTGATAATTCTTAAACTCGACATCATGAAAAAAATATTACAACTGCTACTTGTTACGGCATTGATTCCCTGTTTATCATTTTCACAATGGACAGGTGTAAATGGTGGAACTGATTATGACATTACCGGCTTGCACGTTTATGGAGGCAAGTTGTATGCATGCGGATATTTTACGGGTGCCGGTGGAGTGACTGCCCCATATATTGCAAGTTGGAATGACACAGTATGGGCTGATGTTGGTGGAAGTGCAAACACAACTGTCAAAGCTTTACATACTTATTCTGGTAACCTGATTGCAGCAGGTGGATTTTCTGTGATTGGTGGTGTTACCGCTTCTCATATCGCAAAATGGAATGGAACAATATGGAGTGCTTTGGGGTCGGGTACAACTGACGCAACAATTACGGCACTTGCTTCCGATTCAGTTTTTCTTTACGCAGGTGGTGGTTTTACCAGTATCGGAGGAATAACAGCAAATTTTATTGCACGATGGGATGGTACTTCATGGTTTCCCTTGGGAGCCGGATTTGATAATGCTGTTTATGCACTTACAGTTTACAACGGTGAATTGTATGCCGGTGGTGCGTTTAGTACCACCTCATCTCATATCGCAAAGTGGAATGGGTCCACATGGTCAGCAGTTGGAGGAGGAGTAAATGATAATGTGTATACACTTCAGGTTTATAATGGTGAATTGTATGCCGGTGGTTTTTTTACTGCTGCAGGTGGAGCATCAGCCTTACAGATAGCAAAATGGGATGGTACATCATGGTCAGCAGTGGGCAGCGGAACAAATGCTGATGTAAATACAATGAAAAAAATTGGAAATGATCTTTATGTCGGAGGGAATTTTACAATGGCTGGCGGTTTGTATTCACCGTTTATTGCAAAATGGGATGGTGCCGTATGGAGTGATGCAGGTAGTGTTGCAGCAAACCAGTTTGATCTGAGTGTGGATGCATTCGCGACTTACAACAGCCATGTATTTGCAGCTGGAAGGTTCTCCACTTTCGGCAGTGATACTTCAGCCAATCATATTGCAAGGTCCTCTTTTACAGTAGGGCTTGATGATAAGATTAACAAAGACAAACGTGTGATTGTTTATCCTAATCCTTTTGCAAACAATATTACAGTCATATTTGAAAAACAATCGCTAAACACTGGAGGGAAAAAAGTTAGTGTTGAAATTCGGAACATTTTCGGACAAATAGTATTTAGCAAATCAGACGAAAATAGTACCGGCAATTATTTAAAAACTCTTGATGTAGGATTTCTTAAAACCGGAATTTATTTGATGAAAATTATTATAAACGATGAACGAATAGTTAAAAAGATTGTAAGGGAATAAAATTTGTTCTCCACACAATCAAATAGCAGTACTTTTGCCTTGTTAATTCTTTAATAATGTTAATGATCATTCTTTTTCTTGAAAGTGTCGGTGGTGGTGAACTGATGATCATCATGCTTTTTATCCTGATGTTTTTTGGTTCTAAGAAAATACCAGACCTTGCAAAAGGGCTTGGAAAAGGAATGCGGGAGATGAAAGATGCTATGAATGGTGTACAAAGTGAAATACGCCAGAGTATTAATGAGGTTGAAAGAACTGTTAAGGATGAAACTACCAAAGTGGAAGAATCAATTAAGCCGGTTGAGCCAAATAAAATCAATAAAGAGAACTAGCATAACATCTTTGGCTTTTTGCTAATTGTTTTAAATATTTCAAAAATCACTTCTTAGCGTTTTTGAGCATTCAAAGGCAGGAAACTTTTAATACATTTTTCGTTTCCATTGAAAATCAGGCACAAAAAAATTCACAGGAAACTTTTAATCTGTTTTTAGTTTCCATAGTTTTGACCCGTAATAAATGGAAACGCAGAATAGAATTTTACAGGGGTCAGCTGAGCTTTTCTTCCGGAATGGAATCAAAAGCATTACGATGGATGATGTAGCAACACATCTTGGAATGAGCAAAAAAACAATTTATCAGTATTACGAGGATAAAAACGCCATTATACACGCTATTGCTTTACATGAACTTGCAATGCAGATTAAGGAGATGGATGAAGCACGTAAAACGGCAACAAATAGTATTGATGAAATTTTTAAAACGATGAGTTGCCTTTCACGCACATTTGTCAAAATCAATCCTAATGTGTTTTATGACATGCAGAAATTTCATCCTGCTTCATGGAAACTGTTTCATGATTTCAAGGAAAAAAAAATAATGAGTTTCGTTGAAGAGAACTTAAAAAACGGAATCAAGCAGGAATTATACAGGGCTGATTTGAATGTTAAGATAATGGCAAAATTCAGAGTGGAGGAAGTGGCGATGGCATTCAGACCGGAAATATTTCCTCCTGAAAAATATAATATCAAAGATGTGCAAATGATATTGCTTGATCATTTTGTACATGGCATCAGTACTTTAAAAGGTCACAAGCTTATTAATAAGTACAAGCAGGTTAAGGAAGAAGATTAACATTAAATTAATATTCAATTAAAATATTTGCAGTACTCAATCGTCAAAATACAGTATCAAGCTAATTATTGAAAATACTTCATAATAGGAATAGAACACTTAAGTACCCAATTTGCTTCATGATAATCTTTCTATCAAACCATAATAAGTAAATGTTTATTTGCACCCTGAAATTAAAATTTGATTTATGAAACTTAAATTGTTAATATTCTTTTTTCTCTTTTCTCTGAGACTTTCTGCACAGGACAGCACTTATAAGTTCACATTGCAACAGGCAATTGAATTCGCCTATCAGAACCAGGCCAATGTTAAAAATGCAATGCTTGATGAGCAGATTGCAAAACAAAGAGTGAATGAAATTACAGGAGCCGGCACGCCACAGATAAGCGGAAGTTTTGAAATCAATGATTATATTGAACTTCCTACTTCATTTATCCCTGCAGAGTTTTTTGGTGGTGAACCGGGTACGTTTGCAGCTATCAAATTCGGACAACCTTATACTGCTACTGCGGGTATTACTGCATCACAACTACTGTTTGATGGAAGTTATCTGATAGGATTAAAAGCTTCGAAAACATACCGTGAATTAGCACGCAAACAATTACAGCAATCCAGAATTGAAACTTCAATTGCGGTGAGCAGGGCTTATTATACTGTATTAGTGAGCGAACAATCAATGCTGGTGATTAATTCCAATCTGAAAAGATTAAAAAAATTACGGGATGATAATAAGGCAATGTTTGACAATGGACTGGTTGAAAAACTGGATTATGACAGAGCTGAATTGTATTACAATAACCAGGTTGTTGCAAAAGAAAATACCGAACGGGAAATTAAATTGGCTTATGCCTTTTTAAAGTTTCAGATGGGAATGGATCAGAGCGAGGATCTGCAACTCACTGATCAACTGGATGAAAGTAAATGGACTGATATGAGTACAGCTGATCAGCTGGATTATACTAAAAGAAATGAATACAGCCTGATGCAAACACGTGAACGTTTTGAAGAATTGGATCTCAAGCGTTATCGTTCACAATATCTGCCAAGCCTGGTGGCTTTCGGCAGTTTGAGTACCAATGCATCAAGAAGTGAATTTGATATTTTTGATACTGGTAAGCGCTGGTATCCTTTATCTGTTATTGGAGTTAAATTAACTGTGCCTATCTGGAATGGATTGCAAACCAATTCGCGCATTCAGCAATCAAAACTTTCATTGTATAAAACCCGTAATTCAATGGAAAATTTAAAGCAGGGAATAGGATTGGAATATGTTTCTGCTAAAACCAAACTTCAGAATAATCTTTCTTCACTTCAAAATAGTAAAAAGAGCAGGGAAATTGCGACCGAGATTGTAAGAGTTTCCAAAATAAAATATGATAATGGTGTAGGATCAAGCCTGGAGGTAACTAATGCTGAGACATTGCTTAAGGAAGCAGAAACAAATTATTTCACTTCACTTTATAATACCATTATTTCAAAACTTGATGTGGATAAAGCATTGGGAAATATTAAATAAAATAAAAAAACAAAATAACTACCTTATGAAAAATATACTAATCGTTTTCGCTTTGATATCAGTGATTGCAGCCTGCTCATCAGGTAAATCATCTGATAAAAAAGCAGAGCTTGAGAAATTAAAGAAGGAGCAAGCTGACTTACAGGAAAAAATTACAAAGCTTCAGGCTGAGCTCGCTGCATCAGGTAATATAGATGCAAATGTTAAACCGAAAGAGATCGCAGTTACAGCTGCTGCTTATCAACCTTTTGTTCACTATGTGGAAGTGCAGGCAAAGGTGGATGCTGATGAAAACGTAGCAGTGAGTGCAGAAGCTCCCGGAACCATTACTAAGATTAATGTTAAAGCCGGAGATAAGGTATCTAAAGGAGCAATACTTGCTGAACTGGATGTTGCCTCTTCATTAAAAGGAATTGAAGAATCGCAGAACACACTTGATTTTGCAAAAACAATGTATGATAAAAGAAAAGCATTGTGGGATCAGAAAGTAGGGAGTGAAGCAGATTACCTGAAGGCAAAAAATGATTATGAATCAGCCCAGAAAAGAATTGCTACACTTCGCCAGGGTATTGAAATGATGCGCATTAAATCACCAATTAATGGAACAGTGGATGCAGTGGATATTAAAGTGGGGCAAGCAGTTCAACCGGGCTCACAGGCAATACGTGTTGTAAATCTTTCTAACCTTAAAGTGAAAGCCGAAGTTGCTGAATCATACATCGCAAAAGTGAAGCAAGGCAATGAAGTGGTGATGGTATTTCCTGATCTTGATAAAGAAGTAAAAACAAAATTAAGTTATGCAGGTAAGGTAATTGATCCGGTTAACCGCACTTTTCATGTGGAAGTAAATGTGAATGACAAGACAATTGATTTACATCCCAACATGGTTGCAGTTTTAAAAATTGCAGATTATCAATCACCAAAAGCATTGAGTGTGCCTGTTAATTTAGTGCAAAGCTCAGGTGAGAGCAGTTACATTTTTGTAGCAGAAGGAAATAAGGATAAAGCAATTGCTAAAAGAAGAACTGTTACTGTTGGCCGCAATTATAATGGTAGCATTGAAATCATAAGCGGATTAAATGAAGGTGATAATATTATCACAACAGGTTACCAGGATTTAGTGGATGGACAACCGGTAAAATTTTAATTAAGAATTAAGAATGTTCCCGATGCATCGGGATAAGAATTTTAAAAATAAATAAAATTATTACATACTAACAAACTCACCGAAGACGTCTTCCCTCTCCTTTGGAGAGGGATAAGAGGGTGAGGCGAATGAAACGAAAACAACTCTTACATGAAAGACATCATAAAAGAATTTAAACCCAGCAGTTGGTCTATTAATAACAGAACCAGCATTTTTATTCTCACCATTTTTATTACCCTCCTGGGGATTGCTGCATATAATAACTTGCCTAAAGAAAATTTTCCTGATATCTCACTTCCCAATATTTATGTGAGTGTTGTTTATCCCGGAACTTCTCCAAAGGACATGGAGAACCTGGTGGTACGTCACATCGAAAAACAATGTAAGGGAATTGCAGGTGTTAAAAAAATCAAGAGCAATGCCATGCAGGATTATGCCAACGTGGTAATTGAATTTAACTCGGATGTGAAAATTGAAGATGCAAAGACAAAAGTTAAAGATGCCGTTGACAAAGCAAAACCTGATTTGCCAAATGATCTTCCGAATCAACCTGACATACAGGAAATAAATTTTTCGGATTTGCCGATCATGTATGTGAATATAGCAGGTGACTATGATCTGAACAAGCTGAAGAAATATGCTGATGAAGCAAAGGACCAGTTGGAATCATTGAAAGAAGTTCGCAAGGTAGATGTGATTGGTGCCTTGGAACGCGAAATTCAAATCAATGTTGACATGCTGAAAATGCAAGCCGCAGGATTAACGATGGGTGACATTGAACGTGCAGTGAAATATGAAAACATGACAGTGCCTGGCGGGTCAGTACGTATGCCTGACGGAACACGCAGATCATTAAGCGTAAGTGGTGAGTTTACAAGTGTTGAGCAAATCAATAATCTTATTGTTAATTCCATTCATGGTTCGCCCATCTACCTGAAAGACATTGCAGAAGTAAAAGATTCTTTTAAAGAACAGGAAAGCTACGCACGTCTCGCTCATAAAAATGTAATTACATTAAGTGTTGTAAAACGAAGTGGAGAAAATTTAATTGCTGCATCGGATAAAGTGGTTGACATTGTTCACAATTTGCAGCAAACAAAATGGCCCAAAGATTTGAGAGTGGAACTCACCGGTGATCAGAGTGAACAGACACGCACTACTTTACATGATCTGATCAATACCATTATCATAGGATTTATTTTGGTAACAGTTATACTGATGTTTTTTATGGGATCAACAAATGCATTCTTTGTTGCAATGTCAGTTCCGCTTTCCATGTTTGTTGCATTCCTGTTTATGCCGCTCATAGGTTTTACAATGAACATGATTGTGTTATTTGCATTTTTACTTGCATTAGGTATTGTGGTTGACGATGCCATTGTGGTAATTGAAAATACACATCGGCTTTTTGCAAATGGTAAACGTGATATTACAACCGCTGCAAAAATGGCTGCTGGCGAGGTGTTTCTTCCTGTATTATCAGGTACACTCACTACGCTTGCACCTTTTATTCCACTTGCTTTCTGGAAAGGAATCATCGGAAAATTTATGTTCTTCCTTCCCATTACGCTCATCATAACGCTGATGGCATCTCTGCTGGTTGCTTATATTATCAATCCTGTTTTTGCTGTGCAGTTTATGAAGCCGCATAACGAAAGTGATCACAATCCCCGCAAAGGATTAAAAAAGACTTCGATAGTATTCCTGATTGCTGCAGTATTATTTTTCAGCATAGGATGGGTGGGAGTAGGAACATTTGTAATATTCGGATACCTGATTCATTTAATGCATCGTTTCTGGTTGCATAATGTGATTGTAAAATTTCAAACTAAAACCTGGCCTGCTGCACAGGAGCGTTATAAAAGATTTTTAACCTGGGCATTAAAACGCCCATGGACAATGATGGGTTCAACAATTGGCTTATTTATTATTTCGGTTGTGATGCTTGTTGTTCGTAATGGCGGTATCAGTTTTTTCCCGGCTGCTGATCCTAATTTTATATTTGTTTATACCAGCCTTCCAATAGGAACTAACCAGGCATATACTGATTCCATCACAAAAATTGTTGAGAGCAGAGTATATGGGGTGGTAGGAGAAAAAAACTCATTGGTGAAATCGGTAATTGCAAATGTGGGTGTAAACGTTACTGATCCTTCTGATGAGGACCAGGGATATTATGCCAATAAAAGCAAAGTAAGCATTGCCTTTGTTGAGTTTGGAAAACGTGATGGAAAATCAACCTTGGGATATCTTGATAAAATCCGTGCTGCAGTAAAAGGAATTCCCGGTGCGGAAATAACTGTTGCGCAGGAGCAGGGTGGACCACCCGTTGGTAAGCCAATCAGCATAGAAATTACAGGAGATAACCTGGATGATTTGATTGCTACCAGTAAATCATTGAAAAGTTTTCTTGGTACAAAAAAGATTGAAGGTGTTGAAGAGCTTCGCAGCGATTTGCAGGATAACAAACCACAGGTTGCATTTGTTATTGATCGTGAACGTGCAAACCGCGAAGGAATTTCAACCGGACAAATAGGTGGCGAAATCAACATGGCAGTTTTAGGTCGGGAAGTTTCAAAGTATCGTGATGTGAATGATGAATATAAAATCATGCTACGGTTAAAAGATGATCAGCGAAATAATGTTGATCTGCTCAAGAACCTGAAGATATTGTATCGTGATATGGCAATGAATGGTGCTATTCGCGATGTGCCGCTTAATTCTTTTGCTGATATCAAATACAACAACACGTATGGAGCGATAAAAAGAAAGAATCAAAAACGTATAGTTACACTTTCATCCAATGTACTTACGGGTTTTAATGAAAATGCAGTGGTAGCACAAGTGCAAAATGAATTGAAAAATTTTAAAATTCCTGATGGTGTGGATGTCCGTTTCGCGGGTTCACAGGAAGAGCAACAGGAAACGGGTGCATTTCTTGGCAATGCATTGCTTATTTCATTAGGATTAATCTTTATAATTCTTGTCACGCAGTTTAATTCCATCAGCAAACCATTGATAATTCTTACTGAAATTGTATTTAGCTTGATTGGTGTTTTCATTGGATTTAGTATTTTCAAAATGGAATTTTCTATTGTAATGTCTGGTATTGGTATTGTAGCTTTGGCTGGAATTGTTGTTCGTAATGGAATACTACTTGTCGAGTTTACCGATCATCTTATAGCACAAGGAATGCCTGTATTTGATGCAATAATTGAGGCTGGAAGAATACGTATGACTCCGGTAATTCTCACTGCATCTGCTACGATACTAGGATTGATTCCACTCGCAATTGGTTTTAATATTGACTTCGTAACGCTCTTTACCGAATTTAATCCTCATATTTATTTCGGTGGTGACAGCACAGCTTTCTGGGGTCCGTTATCATGGACAATGATATTCGGTTTAGGTTTCGCAACATTCTTGACTTTAATAATGGTTCCTGTTATGTATTTAATTTCTGAGCGCGCAAAAGTTCGTTTCAATCGCTGGAGAGGCAAACCTGATTTAAATGGCCTTGCAAGTGTTAAAGAATTGAAAAATATTGAAATTTTAAAAGCTTAATTACAAAGTGGTTTAAAGAGTTTTCATTTTTCTTAGGTTGGTTAGGAGGCCCTGGTATAATGTCGGGGCTTTTTTTTGTAATACAGATTTTCGGATTGCCATGGATTAAAATTTCTAAATCTGAAAACTATCTGTTCCAATCTGTAAATCTGTGTTTACAAATCCCAAACACTTCCTCTCTTTTTCTTAGCAATCATTTTTCCAAGCTTCATCCAGAAACCCATCACCATGTAAATAATCAGAGGTGAGCCAATGGTGAGGAATGATGTGTAAATAAAAAATATGCGGATGTTGGAAGAAGGAATGTGTAAACGTTCGCCCCACCAGTCGCAAATACCATACGCCTGACGTTCAAACCACGATTTTATATTTTCAACTAACAGGTTCATTTTTTTTGTAACAGTTTTAATCCAATGCTGCAAGTTAAACATTTTTTTGCATCGCAATATTCATTCTTCAATTGTAACAATGCCTGACTCTGGTACGCTGAGTTTGCTTTTATGTTCAACTCTTTCCAGTTTTTTATAATTAGATTGTTTTCAGGCGCACATTGTTCCAGCCATTCCAAAGCTTTTTCTGTTTGATGTTTTTCATTTTTTTGTTGACCATAATAAAAAAGGAATGGAGCAAGTGTATTAATAAGAATGTTTTCAATGGATGAAGATCCCAGGGTTTTTTCAACAGGGTTTGTTTCTTTATCAAAAACAAAATGTGTCTTCCAGTAATCACTGGTGGTTACATCAAAATATATTTTCAGGTCTTTGTAATAAGTTGTTTCTAAAATTTTTGAAAATAAATGTGAGCTTTGAGAAATAAGCTGAGCAAATTGTGCAAGTCTGATAGTAGGAAATCCCGGAGGTCGCATGCGTGCAAATTTCCACAAATGACCTTCCACAGGTTTTAATTTAAATTTTTCTTTCAGATAATTATATTCAATAAAAAGTTTTTGTGCATAATCATCTTTAAGTTCTTTGTTTAACAAACCTGACTGACCAAAAACTAAAGATTCAACCTGGAATAAATTGTTTTTATGTTTTGCAAGAATATTTAATGGTAGGGATCGTGCCAGCAATTCAAATGGATCAGCATTGGTTTTAAAACCGAAATTACGCGCCAGTTGCTGGTAAAAACTTTCTTCCCAGCTTCCTTTATTTTGTTGCAATAACACTTCTATCTGTTTAACCTTTCGCTCCATGCGTTCGGTTAACATCCGGTCAATGGTTTGCTGAATGGTTAATGCATCCACAGTATGAATCTGGTTTGCACACGGAATCCAGGTTTTAGAAAAAATAAATTGTTCATACTGATTCCAACGTTTTGCATCAAATTGATTTTTCAACTGAAGAACGGGAATAATGCTGTTGTCTTTTCGTTTTATTTCATGTACACCATCATGCACCACATGTAAAATGGTATTATCAAAAGCACGGTTAGTAGCATGTCCATGTTTTTGCCAGTCATCTGCTTTCACATGTATCTCCACGTTACCTGCCCAAAGTGTTTCTCCTATCTTAACTTTTGCATTAAAAAAATCAGGACCAGCATCAGTATTCTGTTGGCCAGGATGAATGACTTCAATTGTTTCTCCCGTTTGCGTTTGAAGGTTGTCGGAATTGTAAAGCCGGAATTTCCAGAGGTAGTAGAGAAAGGCTTCGTTCATAAAAAATATTATGGAAATTCTACATTAATTTTCTTACGGGGTGCAAATCTTATAAGCCACACTGTATCCTTTCTGATTATCGCTCCGATCCGGTATTTAAATTTTTGTGATTCAACTTTGATCCGGTAATGGGTTTTATAGCCTCTCAACAATTTCAAACCGGTTATTTAAATGATGCTTTTTGCATTTTCTATCTGAATAATTTTTTCATCCAGTATAATTTTTAAATCCTTTTCTCTGAGTTTATCAACATCGCGATCAAAAGCAGGTTTGACAATTATCTTCATTTTCTCAGTTTCCTGTGGATTTCAGAGATTGGCACTTCGCCTTTCTCCTTCATGCCCTCATCAATTAACCTGGCAAGCCACGCATCTTCAAGATCATCGTCAGATAATAATTTCGCTTTTATTTTAAGTTGCTTTAAAAGACTTAATATAAGATTTGTGTTTGAATCCTTTGCCTGAAAAATAATAGTTTTCATATAATTAATTTTGTTTTAACAAAGATAAAGCATACGATATGTTTCTTTCTAAGTTACAATTTTTAAACGTGCATTATTTTTGAAAAGTTGTAAAATGATTAGTTCATGGAATGGAAAGAAAACAAAACTAATTTATTTTTTATTTTTTTTGCTGACATTCACCTTAAAGATGAAAGCAGGACAATGATTTCACCTAATTTTGCATCCCATGCCCACATCATCACAATCGCACGTTAAATACGTGTTTGTAACGGGAGGAGTTACCTCATCACTTGGCAAGGGAATCATCTCTGCATCGTTAGCTAAATTGCTTCAATCGCGTGGCTATTCCGTCACCATTCAAAAGCTCGATCCTTACATTAACGTGGATCCTGGAACCCTTAACCCTTATGAGCATGGCGAGTGTTATGTTACTAATGACGGAACAGAAACCGATCTTGATCTTGGGCATTACGAACGTTTTTTAAACGTGCCCACATCACAGGCAAATAACGTAACCACGGGAAGTATTTATCAAACCGTAATTAACCGTGAGCGTGCCGGTGATTATCTTGGTAAAACTGTGCAGGTGATTCCTCATATCACTGATGAGATTAAGCGAAGGATAAAAAAACTTGGCGATACTGGGGAGTATGAAATAATCATCACAGAGATAGGAGGTACTGTGGGTGATATTGAATCGTTGCCATATATTGAAGCTGTAAGACAGATGATTTGGGAAATGGGTTCCAGCTGTGCTGTAATTCATCTCACATTAATTCCTTATCTCACCGTTACCGGTGAATTAAAAACCAAACCTACTCAACATTCAGTTAAAACTTTGCTTGAATACGGTGTGCAGCCGGATGTGCTGGTTTGCCGTTCAGAAAAACCATTGAGTAATGATATAAGAAGAAAGATTGCACTCTTTTGTAATGTAAATATCAACGCAGTTATTGAAAGCCTTGACGCCAAAACTATTTACGATGTTCCGCTGATGATGTTGAGAGAGCAACTTGATAAAGTTATTCTCCACAAGCTCAAATTGCCCGGTCGTCATGAACCTGACATGGAGGCATGGAAAACATTTTTAAATAAATTAAAAAATCCATTGCACGAAGTAAGGATTGGCTTAGTGGGTAAGTACATTGAATTGCAGGATGCCTATAAATCCATTGCTGAGTCATTTATTCATGCCGGTGCAGCCAATGAATGTAAGGTGAAACTGGAGTGGATTCATTCTGAAAAAATTGAAGCCGATAATGCACGCACTGTTTTGCAGGGTCTCTCCGGAATATTAGTAGCCCCGGGTTTTGGTGAGCGTGGTATTGAAGGTAAGATTGCCGCTATTCGTTTTGCACGCGAAAATAAAATTCCGTTTTTAGGTGTTTGTCTCGGGATGCAGTGTGCGGTGATTGAGTTTGCCCGCAATGTATTAGGACATAAAGATGCTCATTCCACTGAGATGGATGAAGACACCGGGTATCCTGTGATTGATATGATGGAAGATCAAAAGAAGATTACTAACAAAGGCGGCACTATGCGATTGGGAGAATATAGCTGCAGGATTTCAAAAGGAAGCAAGGCATTTTCTGTGTATGGAAAAACAAAAGTGAGTGAACGGCACCGTCATCGTTATGAATTCAACAATGGTTTTTTGAAAGAGTTTGAAGCTGCCGGAATGATGGCTACCGGAATTAATCCTGACAGCGACCTGGTAGAGATTGTTGAATTAAAAAATCATCCCTGGTTTATCGGTGTTCAGTTTCATCCTGAGTATAAAAGCACAGTTGAAAATCCCCATCCTTTATTTGTAAAATTTGTGAAAGCTGCTTTGGATCGTTTACAGCATCCGCACAAAGAATCGCGGAAGGAAGTAACTGTTTCCTGATTAAATCTTAATTATAAATGTGCAGCGTGTTATTGCCTGCATCAAAATCTGTATGGTATTGTACCAGAGAACGGGATGCGGGTCCCTGTGTTACTGAGCCATCGGTGATTTGAAATTTACTTCCACAGACACTGTCAATAGCTGTAATGTTATTGCTTTGTACTTCAACTGTAGCAGTAGATTTTTCAGGATCGTAAGTGCAGTTGCGTTCAAGGGCAACAAAGTCCTGTGAAGTTCTCCGGTAAACAATGATTCCCCTGTTACCACCATTAACATACACCCAATTGTTAATAGTATTAAGTGCAGTATAAGAAGGTAAGTTTAGTTGCAATAACAAATCAACATATACCTTGGGAACATTTTCGCTCTGCTTATCTTTTTTACAACTATTGGTTATAACTAAGATTAATAAAAGCAAACTGAAAATTATTTTTTTCATCTTACAAAGGTAAAGACATCAAAGTATAAACGGAAACTGCAATAAAACCATTCCTATATTCGTATTGAATAAATAATCGTAAATGAAAAAACTCAGGATATTATTGTGCGCTATAGGTGTTTTGTTAACACTTTTTGCTGCAGCCCAATCAAACAAAGTAACCAAAGCGCAAAAAAAGGCAGAGAAGAAGAAGACTGAACAATTGGATAACCAGCAAAAATCGGAGTTAAAAGCCCGGAAAAGGCATGAGAAAATTCAAACGGCACAAGTGCGCAAACGGATGAAGAAGCATCGCAAAGGAGATATACATGTGAGTTCATATAGTAAAAGGCCTGGATTTTTTAAACGGTTATTTCACCGTAAGGAACATTAAATATCCTTTTCCGCAAGAAAGGCAGTATTAGCCTCAGAGCTACGGTTTAACAAATATTTATCCTTACATTTGTTATTCCAAAACAATTTTTTATGTCTTCTGTTGAACTAGTGCTGCGGCAAACGCTCCGCAGGTCAGTACCATCGTATGTATTTATATTAACTATCTGCTTTTTTCTTGGGGTTATTTATGTGTATGCCTCCAGCAGACCAAGCGAATTGCCCGCACTTGTGGCTGTTAATGTTACACCTGTAAATGCACCTAATGTGGAACCAATAAGACTGGAGGGTTACAGATTAACAAAACCATTGTTACTTACTTCAGAACTTACTGAGACGGAGGATATGCAGGTATTGAAATCAAACCTTAACCAGGTAATCAATATGGAGCAGGGAGCAGGAAATGTTCAATCAGCATCAGTGTTTCTTAGAAAAATGAATACTGCTAATACTATTTCCATCAATGCATCAGAGGCGTATAACCCCGGTAGTATGATGAAAGTGGTGGTAATGATTGCTTATTTAAAAGCTGCCGAAAAGGATGCATCATTATTAAGCAGGAAAATATTGTTTACAGGGCATAATGAAAACCTAATAAATGAGGAAGGGAATGTAACCCAGATGATTGCCGGTAACTATTACTCAGAAAAAGAAATTATTGACTTAATGATTATCAATTCAGATAATGATGCGATGGCTTTGTTGTTCAATAATATTAAACCTGATAATCTGAATAAAATTTATACTGATTTGGATATTACACTTGTTAATCCCACAACAATGGGTGTAACAATGACCACGGCTGATTATGCAAAGTTTTTCAGGGTGTTGTACAATGCAACTTATTTAAATCGTGAAAACTCGCAAATGGCGCTTTCTGTTTTGTGCCAGTCTAAATACAGCAAAAGCTTTACACGTAATTTACCTAAGGATATGAAGGTGGCGCATAAGTATGCTGAACCCGCCGAGCGCCGCGCAGCCGCTGCCGGGCCGGCGCTTGTTGCACGGCTGGTTGGTATCATAGAAGTAGGGGCAACGGGTGCGCTGGAGCAGATTGCCCGCGGTCGTCGCCTTGTTGCGCAACTGGCCCGAAGCCCCGGCCAGGATCGCGCGGCTGAGCACGCCATAATCGCGCCGCACCACGGGGTTCGCGGCGAGGTCGGTGTTGCTCACCAGCGCGCCGATGCGCAGCCCGCCGTTGCGGCCTTTGCCGATCGTATCGAGTCCAAGGTGTCCGACATCGACAAGATGCGTCGGGGTCTCGATCTCCAGCTTCATCAGGTCGAGAAGATTGGTCCCGCCGGCGATGAACTTCGCTCCCGGGGTCGCCGCAACCGCTGCCGCCGCTTCCGCGGCCGATGCCGCGCGGTGATAGGTGAATGCCCTCATGCCCGGCCTCCCGCAACTTCGATCATCGCATCGGAAATGTTCGAATAGGCGCCACAGCGACAGATATTGCCGCTCATCCGCTCGCGCATTTCGG
>JANLUX010000118.1:0-4568 GCA_031363705.1 Bacteroidota bacterium | reverse complement strand
CCAGATTAAATACGATGTTATAACTGGTGTTGATGAGGTTAATAATGTGGAAGGTATTTCTATTTCAACAGTATATCCTAATCCGGTAAGTGATAATGCTGCTTTCAATATTCATCTTGATAAATCGCAACAGCTTGAAATTTCAGTTTATGATATTTTAGGTAACCACATTACAACTGTTGCAAAAGGTGTGCAGCCGGCAGGTAATAATCATTATACATTCAAAACTAATTCATGGAGTGATGGAATGTATTTTCTGCGAGTGAAAGGCGCTGATAAAAACCTGAACAAACGATTTGTGGTAGGTCAATAATAAAACTATCAAAAAAAATCCTTAGGGGATATTGAAGCAACTTCAATATCCCTTTTTTTATTTTGAAAAGAGATAACATCTGTAGCTAACCTTTTAAAACCGATGGCATCGTTTTTTTAAACCGCTCAGTTAAACATGTTCAATTATGTTATGGAGAGGAAGACGTGAAAGTGGTAATGTGGATGACCGCCTGCGACAACGATTGAATGAAGAGGAGTATAACAAGTATTCTGTTAAACTGGAATTACAGGCTGATTTTTTTTGCTGGTGTGTGGGCACATTATGCAGCACGAATGCAAAACAACCTTGAACCGGGCGACATTGAAGAAGCCATGAATGCAGCCAACGCTGTAGGTGATGATCGTTTGCAAAAGCAAGCTCAGGGGCGTGTGGTGCCCGATGCATTCACCCATGGCACATCAGCACAACGTATGTATTGGTTTAAAAAAGGATTTGAAACAGGGGATATAAAGCAAGGCGACACTTTTAACTCACCTGAACTTTAAAAGTTTTTAAAGCAGGATATTGTAAAAATTAAAATCTAAAGTATCTTGCTCAAAATTTTTTTGATATGCAAAGATCCACTGCCTGCTTGCTGAAAATAATTTCCTTACTGATTATCTTTCCCGGTATAAAAAATTGCATTGCTCAAAAGTCAGCAGCCACTGATTCTGTTATCAGGATTATTATGGATGAAGAACATCTCACTGACATGAATGACCATGGCACTGAGCTCATCTTAAATGGAAACTATAGTGCAGCAAGCGCTTTTTATACCAGTGAAATAAAAAAAGATGAAGGCAACAAAGCTGCTTTCTTTAACCGCGGCATTGCCCTTTGGGTTACCAATGACACTGCAAATGCCTGTCGCGACTGGAGCGCACTGCTTGCCTTAGGTGATACTGCAGCATTCAAATTATTGGATGGCAGATGTCATGGTGCAATGACCATTGATGATGATGTTATTCCTAAAGCAAAATACCATGTAATGTTTGCCGCTGATAAAAAAGATGCAAAATCATTTTCATCAAGTGCTAACCCACGCATAATGGCTGATGAAATGCCTGAGTTTCCCGGAGGCAATGCAGCATTCATCAAATACCTCTCTCAAAACATCAAGTATCCCGAAACAGCAAAAGCAAAAAAAGTACAGGGCACCGTGTATGTAAATTTTGTGGTAAGCAGCAAGGGCAAAGTTTTATTTCCTTACGTAGTGCGTGGAATTGGTTATGGATGTGATGAAGAAGCATTACGTGTTATCCGTAATATGCCCGCATGGAAACCCGGAAAACAAAATGGCAGACCTGTATTAGTGCGAACCAATTTGCCGGTGATGTTTCATTTGAAATAAATATTTAAAACACTTTATCCATTTTATTCCAATTTAGGAAGTGCTTGTTCAATCTCATCTCTTCTGAATTCATATTGCGCAGGCAATTTCAAATGTGTTCCTAATTCATTCAATGGTTCGTCCACAGAAAATCCCGGGTTATCAGTTGCAATCTCAAACAAAACACCACCCGGTTCACGGAAATAAATGGAATGAAAATAATTACGGTCAATAAAAGGCGTTACGTGTAATCCTCTTGCAATTAATTTTTCCTCCATCACTTTTTGTGCTGCATCATCTTTTACCCTGAATGCAACATGATGCACACTTCCTCCTGCCACAAGCCCCTGCCGTTCACCGACAGCTTCCACAAGGTCTATCACATTAGCAGTTTCAATGGCATCCGTTACATAGCGGTAACGGTTTACATGTTGCTCCTTTAATTTATATCCAAAAACTTCCGTTAACAGTACAGCCGTTTTATCTGCTTTGGCAAGTGTGAGTGATACATGATGAAAACCGCGTGTTGCAACAGCTGCATTCACATCATCAGTAGTCCATGGTTTGCGATGATCTTCTTCAGCACGCTCTGTCAACTCAATCTTTAATCCGTCAGGATCAAGAAAAGTGAGATACGTTTCACCAAATTTTTCAGCCGGTTTATTATAAGTCACATTAAATTTTTCAAACCGTTTCATCCAGAAATCAAGACTTCCCTTAGGAACAGAGTAACCAATCTCAGTCACCATTCCTGTTCCTCTTTTTCCGGTTGTAATATTTTCCCACGGAAAAAAAGTGAGAATGGTTCCCGGTGTACCTGCCTCATCACCGAAATAAAAATGATAAGTGTGAGGATCATCAAAGTTTACTGTTTTTTTTACAAATCGTAAGCCCAGCACTTTGGTGTAAAAATCATAATTGCGTTTTGCATTTCCTGCTATTGCAGTAATGTGATGTAGCCCTGAAATTTTATTTTCCATTTGTCATATTTTTTTTAGAACACTGATGACACTGATTGGGCGCATTTGCACTGATCAAATTTGTGTTTATCAGTAAAACCAGTGTCACCTGTGTTCCATTTTTTTCTCCTCTTTTAAATCAAAATATATTGTCATTCACCCAGCTGATCTCATCCTCATTAATTGTGTGACCCATGCCAGGATATATTTTGAGTGTAACATTTGCGCCAAGCTTTTCCATCACCCGTTTCGATTCCTGTGATCGCTCTATTGGCACATGCGGGTCCTTGTCACTGTTCCCAATAAATATTTTTGTTTTATTGAAGTCACCATTATAATTCCTTTCATTAATTACATCACCAATCAGTCCACCGGTGAAGGCAATTACTCCTCCAAACTGTTGGGCATTGCGTGCAGCAAATTCCAGCGTGAGACAAGCACCTTGTGAGAACCCCAGTAAATAAATCTGTTCACTTTTAATTCCTGCTGTTTTAACATCATTCACTATTTCATTAATAAGATTCAATGCTGATGTTAACCAGGGTTCATTTTGTTCTGTGGGTGAAAGAAAACCATAAGGATACCAGGTGAAATTAGTTGCCTGCGGTGCGATGATATGTGTTTGCTTCAGGTTTAGATGCTGAGAAAGCGATATGATATCTTCAGCAGTTGCTCCTCTTCCGTGCAGCATGATCAAAACCTTTTCAGCCTCCGGCAAAGACACACCTGATGTTATCAGATTTTTTGAATGTTGCTTACTCATTTAATTATTATCAATGATTTTAGAAATGATAAGTATCACCATAATTGATATATTATCCGTTTAAAAGCTCCTTTCGTGACCGTGCAATAGTATCTCGCAGCATATTAAAAAACCTGTTGCGTTCTTTTTCGCTGACAGAACTTATAAGTATAGATTTTTTAATGGTATTCTCCATTGAATTTTTTGTGTAGTCACAGAAACGGGTATCCTGAGTGACCATATAATTTAGCACACCATAATTGATATAACTGGTGAGTATGCCATCAGTTTCAACCAGCAGTGAATTATGCCCTAAGAATATTTCATTAAAATACAATTGATAATTATCAGGCTTGCCGGTTGGTTCTTCCACAATTAAATATTTTTCGCCACACTCTGCCTGGTCTTTAATGTGTTCAATTAATGTTTGTAGTTGGTTAAAGAGGTTCTCAATAGTTTCTTTCTTTTTAAAAATACCTGCATGAGCAAAATATTCTATCTGTTTTATTGTAGTATTTACTGATTCAACACCCCATATCTCTACTGAAGGAACATCATTGTAAGTTTTAATCAATTCAAGTCCTGGATCCTGTAGCATACTCATTATTTCACTGTCTTCAAACTGCATTTTATTATACTCGCGGTAAGCAAGAATTGTTTTCATCCAGAAGAAGTATTTAAAAGCAGCAAGTTCAGTAAACTGGAAAAAGTAAAAGATAGGCAGGTCTTTTGCTTCATAGTAAAGTATTTTTTTTGTTGCTTTATTAATCCTCCTGATAGTATCTACCATTCCGCCCATATGGTTTGCAAAGCTGAAGTTATCATGATCCACCACATTGCCAAAAAATACAATGCTGTTTGAATTAAGATTCATCAGGTGATCAATTGAAACTTTATAATGCACACTTAACTTCTGTATCTCTTCCAGCGAAATTTGTTTTTCACCACGTATTCTCCTGTATGCACTGTCTGTACTGATGTTTAGCAGATCAGCAATTTCTTCCACGAACGAAAGATTAGGTGGAACCATTGCCTTGATATTTTGAAAAAACAAATGCTGAAGATCGGTTGTAACCATATTTCTAAATTTTATCAGTTGTTAATAAGCACAAAAATATTTAATGATTGTTTTATTGACAAAGTTAAAAATAGAAAGACGCTGAAGACAGGCCTGGTTTTGTTTTATCAGTTTAAATTAAAATTTTTCTCCGCCATTTCGTTTAC
>JANLUX010000165.1:0-3212 GCA_031363705.1 Bacteroidota bacterium | reverse complement strand
CCACTTCCTGCCAGCAACGGCACAATCATCACTGAATGTTCTGCCATAAATTTTTTCGCATCCTCTACTCTGCCTTGTACAATGCAGTTTTCATTATTAAGAGAAAGAAATTCTTTTGGCATTTTGTTACCGGCTAAAAACAATCTGATTTGCGGATGCGATGCATTTACTTTGCTCCACACTTCTTTTAAAAACCATTTCAATCCTGCTGTATTCGGCATCCAATCCATTGATCCGATATGAAACAATGAATACTCTTTTGATTCTTCACCAGGTTTAAATTCTTCAAGAAAAAAACAAGTGGGTGCAATGCAGATAGGAACCTTTGAACCCATCTCTCTGAAAATTTTTGTTTCTTCTTCTGTTAATGCAACAATAGCATCTACTTTATTTATCACGTCATATTCAAAATCCTTCAATCGTTTTGCGAGTAATTTTAAATACAATCGTTTTACAATATTCTTTTCGCTTTCTGCCAACCGTTCCCAAATCCTGTACTCAACATTGTGTGCACGATAAATCAATTTTGCTTTTGAATGTTTTCTTATCACATCAATATAAACCGCCATTGTTAAATAGTCGAGCTGTATGATGTCGAAGTTTTCTTTTTCAAAAATGCTGATTAATGAATTTTCAAAATCTGTCGAAATAAATCGGCTGATATTGTAGGATTGTTTACTAAAAAGATTTTTGAATGCTGATAAGATAGAGAGATTATTATCCAGATAAACTGTTTCGAGCTGATAAGTTTTTACAAAATCATGAGGCACATCTTTGATGTTGACAAAATGTTTTGAAGTGTTAAAAGCAAGCATCTTCACTTCTGCGCCCTGGTGATGAAGCGCTTTTGCCATATTATATAAACCAAGCAATCCACCATCAACTGGAGGGAAAGGAACACGCGGACAAAGCTGTAATATTTTCACATGAATAGATTTGAAAAGAAAAAACAAATAATGTAGACACTAAACCCCCGCCTTAAAGGGAGCATTGCAGTCAATAATTGACCGTCATTGCGAGGAACGATGCAATCTGTTTCATAGCATGAGATTGCTTCGTTCCTCGCAATGACGGAAACTCCCATTAGGGTGGGGATTTGAAAATTTTTTATCGTCATTCTATTTTCTCCTTAATATTCTTTTGAAAAAACTCTTATAGGTTTCTGTATCAAAAATCATGGAGTCGTGCGTTGCTTTATAAATAAGAAAAATGCCCACAGGTAAAAGAAAAAATGTTGAAAGCCACATTCCTTTAAATGCAGTAATGTTTCCTTCTTTAGCCAGTTTCTCACCGGTGATAGAAGTAATATGATACAAAAGAAAAAACACAATGCTGATAACCAAAGGTAATCCCATGCCGCCTTTGCGGATAATGGCACCCAATGGAGCGCCAATTAAAAAAAGTATAAAACAAGCAACAGATAATGTTAGTTTGCGATGCCACTCTACATTGTATTTCGCAATCTGGTATCTGCGTGTATCCATCTCTTCATAACAACCTGAAATATATGATTTGATACTTCTTGCAGTGTTTAAAGCATTATCAATGGTAATCATATCAGTGGCTTTATCCTGTGGAAAATAAGATATGGATGCAACTTTTTTTGAAAAACCATTTTTCGTAGTTGCTGAATCGCGGAGAAATAAAAAATAGGGCGATAAGTTGCGGGTGATTTCTTCACTACGGTTTTTATACTGTAAATTAAGACTGTCAACTGATTGTGTCAACTGTTTAATATTCATCATTTGCTGACCTCCTTTAAAAAGATCTTCGTTAGTCCGGTTCAATTTGAATTGTGAGAGATCAAAACGGATAACATATTCTTTGAAATTATTACGCATTAACGGATGAGTATCATAATTGTTTTTTGGTTTGTTCTGTTCTTCATAGCTGCTTCCCCTAAAAAGTGTGAGAATTAAATATTTCTGATCGTTGCTGGTTTCCATTTTACCGCTCTCGGCAATAATCACTTTTTTATTTCCCTGTCCTGTACTGTGATCATATATCATTACGTTGTGCAGGGTTTTACCATCAGGATCTTTTTTGCCAATCTTAATGCTGTAACCATCAATGCCATTATAAAAAACTCCTTCGCGGATTGCCAACGAAGGTTTTTGCTGACGGATATCATATAACAATGAACCCATTTTAAGATTAGTGAAAGGCAGTATATTATTTGAAAAATAAAATGCAAGTAAACAGATAAAAGCTGCAGTAATGAATAATGGTCTCATTAATCTTTGAAGCGAAACCCCTGATGCTTTTGCAGCTGTTATTTCAAAATGTTCTGCAAGATTTCCAAATGTCATAATAGAAGAAACGAGAATGGCGAGTGGCAAAGCCAGCGGAACCAGTGTTGCTGAAGTATAAAAAAGTAATTCGCACACCACCATCGGATCCAGTCCTTTGCCAATAAGATCATCAATGTATTTCCAGAGAAACTGCATCAGCAATACAAATTGTGCAATAAAAAAAGTCATTACAAACGGTCCGATAAAAGACTGCAGAACGAGCTTGTTTAGTTTCTTCATTATTTAATTAATGTGTGCAAAAATATTCTAAGTTTGGAAACAGCTATAAAATGAATAACTCAACAACACAATTAAGCAGCGAAGAACAGGAGATTTTTACCAATCCGGTTTTTTTTCAGCGTAAGAATAAAATTGCAAACACCATTATTGAACTGCTTGAAAAACTTAATCATCAATTAGAAAATGATTTGCTGGTTCAGCAAATAATAACCGCTTTTAATCTTCCGCCAACAAGAGGAAAAATCAGCAAAGGAGAAAATTATCTTGGTTATCCGTGGCAGATTCTGGATTATCCGCGCGTGTTTCAGAAAGAAAATGTTTTTGCATTTCGTACTTTATGCTGGTGGGGTAATTTTTACAGCTGCACTTTGCATATTGGTGGTTCATACTATAAAAATTGTTACGTTGCAATCAATAGAAATTTACTACTGTTGAAAAATCAACAAGTTTACATCTGCATAAACGATAAACAATGGGATCACCATCACGAAGAGAATAATTATCGTTTATTGAGTGAAGTTTTAAATGATAATGATTTATTGAATAAAGTTTTATCTGAAAATGATTTTCTCAAACTAAGCTGCAAATTTCCGTTAGATCAGATTCAGTATATCGAAAAAAATGCAATAGAGAGTTTTCATTTATTTGGAAAAGTTTTTGCTTTGTCATGCTGAGGTACGA
>JANLUX010000069.1:0-6318 GCA_031363705.1 Bacteroidota bacterium | reverse complement strand
GCCATCAATTTAAACGCTGTGCTCTTCTGCACCTTGCGGAATGTATAATTAAACGTAACTGTATTTTCTTTATCCAGTTTAAACTGGTTTCCATTCACACCATCATTATCCCACACTTCAAAATAATATTCCAACTCATCACCAGGCTGAAGATTAACTTTTGTCAAATCCCAGTAATGGAAGAACTGATCTTGTGTGCTATGGTTAATCGAAATATTCTCGGCATGTAATTCTTCTGAATGGGGAATACTGTCAGACGATTTCAAAAACCGATATCTGAATTGAAGCTTGCTCAACCCATAGTCATCCTTAACTATACCATGGAAAAAAAGTTTTTTAAAAGAAGAAGAGTCTTGCCTCTGGCTTACCTCTATTGCCGGATACATATCAGGAACCACATTCACTGTATAACTCATTGAATCACGGTTTTGCATATACTGGTTTCCTGTATGTACAGAATAACTGTTGCTGTGCAGCAATCTTCTGGTCACACTGTATTTATCCTCATCACCACCTGAATTAAAACTGGTATCCTGAAACGACATGCGAAACTGCGAAGTGTTTTCAGTAGCGAAGGTCCAGGTAACTACCGTGCCTGCCGGTAAAATCAAATCTCCCGTATTTTTTAGTTGTTCAGCCCGTTTACCAAGGTATGCGGGGTATTTCAAATCAATGCTGAATTGTGTGACCACCGGATTTGGAAAAGCTTTTAGTTCATATTCATCTGAACTGTAGCCATCAGCCATCAATTTAAACGCTGTGCTCTTCTGCACCTTGCGGAATGTATAATTAAACGTAACTGTATTTTCTTTATCCAGTTTAAACTGGTTTCCATTCACCTCCACATAAACCTCTTGCGGAATCTCCTTCCCGGTTAACTTCACCTGTAAGTTATAGTCATCATATTGTACAACCTCCAGTTTATTATTTCCAATTTTAAAATCAAAGGGTGCCGGCTTTTTAAAATAGGTGGTATGATGAAACAAACGGTTTGTGCTGTCAGTAATCAGGCTAGGAGCGGCAATCACAATACACAATAACACAAGCGCTGGTATAGCAGCAAAACGCAAATATTTTTTATTCTTGCTAAAGTCAACTGCTGATGCAAAAGGAATAGGTTTCAGCTCTGCACTTTTTTGATTGATGCTGGCATAAATCAGTTCCGATTGTTCAGTTGAATTATCTGCCAGCTCCCTTAGTTGTAATGTGTTCAGCAATTTATCACTGATAGTTGGAAAATGTGCGCCAACTATGCGTGCCGCTTCTGCATGACTAATGATATGCCCTAACTTATATAAATGCGAAACCGGAATGAGAATAAGACGGTAAACAATAACTGCCGTGCCTGCCAGGTACATATAAAAGAGCACCGAACGTACTGCGGGGCTGAACCACGCAAAACTTTCAAGCAGTGTTAACACAAGAAAAAATGCAAGCAATGCCGTGAAACTATAAATAACTCCACGCAGCAACTGGTTCTTGTAATACTTGCGAATAAACCCGTCCAGTTTCTGAATCAGCAAATCGTAATTAGAAAGTGATGACATCATTTTGTTTTACAAAGGTAAGCTTTGAATCCTATAGAAACGTAGCTCCACACGCTTTAGTACGAAAGCAGCTTATCAAAGTTACCGGATTTAATAAGCCACTGCATACATAACATTATGGCATTCAATTTTATCTTTAATAAAAAATATGTTACTCGGAGTACATTGTTCAGTTGCAGGAGGTTTAGAAAATGCATTTACACAGGCAGCGGAGCTCAACATAAACACATTCCAGATTTTCACGCGCAACCAGCGTCAATGGAAAGCAAAACCAATTACGGCTGATGAACAGAAAAAATTTAAAGCTGCACTCCGGGCTTCCAATGTAAAAACGGCTTTCTCGCATTGCTCTTACCTCATCAATCTTGCTGCCGGAGATAATGACATGCTCATCAAATCCATCACAGCATTAATTGAAGAAGTGGAGCGCTGCACAGCACTCGGCTTATCCTATTGTGTTTTGCATCCCGGTTCTGCAGGCGGACAAACAATGGATGATGCTATTTTCAGAATTGCTGAAGCATTAAAAATTGTGCTGCTGAAAACGCCATCAAGCAAAGTGATGATATTGCTTGAAATTACTGCAGGTCAGGGATCAAGTGTTGGCGGAAAGTTTGAAAACCTTAAAGAAATTTATAATCATGTAAAAAGCAAACGCATCGGGTATTGTTTTGACACCTGTCATGCTTTTGCTTCGGGATACGATATCAGAACAGAAAAAGGAATGGCTGTCACCATGAAAGAGTTTGACGATATTCTTGGCATAAAAAATCTTAAGGTCTTTCATCTCAACGACAGCAAAGGAGATCTCGATAGCCATCTTGATCGTCATGAAAACATCGGTAAAGGAAAACTGGGACTCGCACCCTTCCGTTACATCATGCAAAACTTTCCTGACATTCCTAAAGTCCTGGAAACACCTAAAGAAGATGATGGAGATAAAATAAATCTGGCGGTATTGAGAAAACTAATTAATGGGTGAAATTAATATGAGCAATTATTCTCTCACTCAAACAAACTCATCTGCACACTTTCTCTTTTTAAAACTACCTTTCTCAATGCTGACAGTAGAGCAGGTGCAGTACGGATTGCATACACATCTGTTTCCTTATCTCTTGATGCAACCACAATCTTAATTTTTACTGCATGATTTTCAAATAAATTAAGCACCAGCTCAGGACAATTATTGTTTTTACTTAAATGAGATAAAAACAAATGACTCATATAAGCGGGCTTGTGATCAAGAAAAAGTTGTAACGCCTGAAGATTTGATAAATGCCCTTTGTCTCCTCGTATGCGGTTTTTTAGATGAATGGGATAACCACCACTCTCCAACATTTGCTCATCATAATTTGTTTCAAGAAAACACGCATGACATTGTTTAAAATAATGAACCACTTGCTTGCATGCTATTCCGATATCAGTAATAACACCCACACGAACTCCATTTCCTTCTACTAAAAAACTATAAGGATCAATGCCATCATGAAACTTTGCAAATGGAATTACTGAGAGATTTCCAATCGAAACAGGTTCGTTCGCATTAAATATGCAGAGTAAATCTTTCTCCAGGAAAAGTTGCGAGTGCCTTAATGTGTCAGGAGTTATATAAACAGGCAGTTGATATTTACGTGCAAGCACAACCACACCACGTATATGATCAATATGTTCATGCGAAATAAAAAGTGCTTTAACCAATTCGATGTTAAGGTTAAGATTGCGCATCCGCTTTTCAATTTCACGACACGAAATACCTGCATCAATAAGCACTGCTTCTTTTTCATTGCCTACATAATAACAATTTCCGTTGCTGCCTGAATTCAAAGAAGCCGTAAAGAGGGACATCCTGCAAAGGACAGAAAAATGTTCCGGATAATAATTGTCTGGTGAAAAGTATTATCAATAAATTTTTTCAAATCATTTTAAAACTTTGCAAATCGCATCACCTTATTTTCAATCTGTAAAAAATAAATTCCTTCTGCAAATTTGGTAAGGTCGAAACCTGTTTCATAAGTCATTATTTTTTCATTCAACACAACACCTTGCAGATTCAGCAACCGTACTTTCTTTTCTGCATGATCATTCGCTCGAATAAAAATTTTATCGTGTGCAGGGTTGGGTGTTATTTGTAATGATTGATTGTTGAGTTCTGTGACTTCTGTCGGCACAAAGAAAAAAGAAGGTGATGTGCTGCTGCAGCCAAAACTATTGGTTACGGTTACGCTGTAATTTCCGGCAACTGTTGCAGAAATATTCCAATCGTTACTATTCGCAATTGGGTTTCCATTCACATACCATTGATACGAACTACCAAAAACAATAATAAACAAAGTGTCACCGCTTGAAAATATTTGTGGCACTGGAGGAGTTGGATTTACATCAATAACTACTGAGCTATAATTAACGCAACCCTGTGCACTTGTTGCTTCCACAAAGTAAGAGAGACTACCTGAAGGTGTAAAAGGAACACTGTCAGTAATTCCGCTATTCCACCAGTAATGATTAGGCTCACCTGTAGCCCACACAAATACCGGATCGCCATCGCATATTACAGAATCAGATGCATAGGCAGTAATAAGCGGCAACGGGTGTTGAGTTAAATTAAGTGTTACAACAGAATCGCATCCTACAACATTTTTCAGCACCTGTATGTAGGTACCTGTTGTATCCAATGTAAGATATCCGAATGAATAAGTTTGTCCAACACAAATAGAATCAACAGCATTAATTGTGGCACCATTGCATTCATTATAAGAGGCAAAAAACGCTGCACCATTCGGTCCGCCAAATCTTTTTTCATTCAATGCGCCTAATTCAAAATTCACCGTATCGCGAAACCATCCTCCAATAAAATTTTGTTGTGATGAACCAATTGCCAATTCGTTTACTCCATCTGAAGCATTACCACCTATAACATAAGCATGATGATAATTTCCGGAAGTATCATAACGGGCAACAAATAAATCCTGCGAAACCGAAGCTGAGTTATCCATCACAAATCCTGTTTGCGAAGAATCAAAATCAAGTCGTCCGGCAAAGGTGCCTGTTACATACACATCATTTGCATCTGTTTTTACATCACCAATTCCTTCGAGTGAATTACCATACATTCTTTTACCCCATCTCAAATTTCCGTTGTTGGTATATGAAGCAATAAAAATATCCTGATTACCTCCAATGGAATTAAAAACAAGTGAGTCAGGACCCGGATCAAGATCAACACGGTTATAATAGAGACCTGAGATATAGCAATTGCCCGCATCATCCACATCAATGGATTTTACAATATCACTGGTTACATTTCCGCCAAAAGAAAAAGCCCACCGGAAACTCCCGGCTGAATCATAGGAAGCAACAAATACATGGTTTGCCATATTTCCTGCATGAATAAAATAATTATTTGCACTTGGATCCACATCCACACTGTCACCATTTTGACCGGTAACAAAAAGATTGTAATCATTATCAACTGCCATTGATTTAACCACACAATACTCATTACCATTATTACCCTTTAATAAATGCACCCAAACCAGCTGACCATTCAGATTATATTTTGCAATGAAACCGGCAAAGCCAGCCTGATTAATATTGAACACATTGTTACTTAAATCAAAGTCAGTAGTGTCTTTAATTATTCCGCTTACATAAATAAATCCATCACCTGAATTTAAAATATCATTTACATACGCATCCTGTTTACTATTGATGGAACCACCCCATTGAAAATTTCCTGACGAATCATATTTTGATACAAAAAGCTGGTAAGCAAAAGTGCCGGGATAGGGATATACATTGTTTGTGGATGTGGAAGGATTGAGATCAAGTGTATCATAATAATTTCCTGTTGCATATACATTATCGTTGTTGTCAACAGCTATTGCACGAACGAAATCATCTCCATCGCTACCCAATACAAATCCCCATAAGTATTGACCGCTTTGATTGTATTTACCAATGTAGGAGTCATAAGCTCCTGTTGCCGCAAGCGGAGCAACTGGCTGTTGTGTTCCGTCAGGATCAAATAAATTATAGAAAGTGGAAGCCACATATAAGTGATTGTGAGAATCGGTTTTTAAGTCTTCCGTTTTTCCAACTGTATTGGGCAAGTTATCTATTACCCAATTCAATCGCTGACCATAACTATTTGCCAAAGCAAAAATGAAACCTGCAAATAATAAAATTTTTTTCATGTATGATTTGTATTAATATGTATTGTGGTTCGTGAAAATGATAATGTTTATTCAAGAAGGAAAATTTCTCTTTTACCACCTTCAACGAGGTCAATATATCCTTTCATGATTTCCTGCAATTCGGGGCTGGCAGTTGAGCTGCGCAGGTTTGTAAAAAACTTGCCCATGTCGTCTGTTTCAAATTCAATCACAACAGTCCAGTAATCGCTAACTGCATCTGTCATGATTTTAAAATTTGTTCCTTCTCCTGCTTTTTCAAAATGAGGGGCTGCCTGCTTGAATTTTTTTACCAGCTCTTTTGCTTTGCCCGGTTTGGCATTAAATACTTCGCGAATGAGATACATGTGATTTGTTTTTTAAAGGTTGAAATTAATATTAATTAGGAAATCCTAATATCGAAAAAATTAAGATGACAACTTATCAATTAACAAAATTGCTTTTAAATAAATTATTCTTTTTTTATCCAGCCTCTGCATCCTTTGGTTGTTAAACCTTGTAAAAACTCAATGATTTTTTTACGGTCCTTCTCTCTGTAGAAATGACTTTTCATCAACATCACAAAACGTTTTAGCTCACTG
>JANLUX010000064.1:0-1620 GCA_031363705.1 Bacteroidota bacterium | reverse complement strand
AAAACTGGTATTCGGGTAAGTTGGATTGACATCCCACCCAATAATTAGCAGAAGTAGCACATTGAGAAGCAAAGGTTGGCTGTAAATTAATAACCGGAGGAATCAGCTCGCAGTTAGCTGCAGTGATAAGAATATCATCAAGATTCCATCCATGCGCTCCATTCATACCATTACCGTCAAGGTCTCTCACCACAAAACGAATTTTTATATTACCCACATTATGAAAAGCCACTAATTCAAAACGCTCATGTTTCCACCAGCTATTAGTAGGTGCAGCCTGGTCATTTCCCGGTTGCCATAGCAAGGGATAAGATGCAGCAGTGAATTTGTTGTTATTTGCCCAGCTGGAACCACCAATATAGTTTACATTAAAATTGGTAAATGCCTGCCAGGTGGTGCCGCCATCTGTGGAAATATCAATTCCTCCCAGGTCGAAAAATGAAATTTTAGCAATGTGGTTAAAATCGAGAAAAACATATAGATAAGCGGAAAAATCCATCAGTGGAGAAACCAGGAAACAGGAGTCATTGGTAACATAAGCGCCATTGAGACTGTTTGGGGGCGATGCCCAAAGTGTATTGTCAATGGTCCAGCCACCACCACCACCAACGGGCAAACAGTGGCTGGTCATGTTAGTTGTTCCACCATCGAAGTTTTCATTCAGCAGGGTGTCAACCTGTGCCTGAGCCAGGACAGTAAACAACACCAGTAACATAGTAGATAACAGTTTTTTCATAGGGTATTTTTTTATTTGTTTTTTTATATGGGAGATGAACGTTTCAAAAATAGAGATTTCAGCTTTGATAACCTGCAATGATAAAAATTTATATGATAATTTTTACACAAGTCGAATAGGGCTTGTTTGATGCATTTATAAGGACGAGAGAAGCGGGAAAAGGGTTGCACGTATTTTTATTGTTCAATTCTTTTTATTACTAAACAGATGGTTTATTTATTTTACAAGGTTAATGAGTGGATAGTAAATGAATGCTAACCGATCTGTTTAAAGATTGCAAGCAGACACCAACCGGCTGATTGAGTGTAATGGTAGCATTCACAGACCCGTGAGCGATTGTTACAAAAATTGTATCTAAACCTTTACCCTTTGCCCGATTAACACCATCAGTCCTTCACTGGCAGCTTCTGCTTTATGCAATGTGCCGGCAGGAATATGAACCAATTCACCTTCCTCATAAAAAGCAGTGGTGCCATTAGCAGTGATTTTACATCTCCCTTTCAGCATCAGCAAGCGTTCTTCTTCATCAGCATGTTCTTCTTCCACAGCCACACCATTTGGTGCCCACACTGCATAGGAAGTTATATTGGCAGACGAAGGCAAATCAACCCATAATAAATCCTGCGAACCGGCTTGGGGTCCTATATTGTGTTTATCCAAGTATTCAAGCCAGTCATCTACTGATGATACCTGTGATAATAATGGTGGCAAGCCTAATTCTGCAGCTTCAATGCCAAGCAATATTTTATTTCTCAAATTTTCAGGTGGAGCCAGGTTTTCAGATGCTGCATTCGCAAGAAGTGTTTCTTCCACTTTTTGCAGTTCATCCTTTATAACTGGATGCAATGCTATCATTTGCTGCACTTCTTCCCTTTCCTGTTTGC
>JANLUX010000052.1:0-2378 GCA_031363705.1 Bacteroidota bacterium | reverse complement strand
TAAAATATGTGGGGAGTTTTTTAATAAATGGATTCCAATAGAATCATGTATTACGCTAATAATAACAAGATATTTTTGTCAAAATAAAGCAAAATGGAACGACTTAGATACATTCATCAATAACACAAAAGACATGAGGGCTAAAATTGTTCTTTTAGAGCATATTATGAAGTTAACTATACCAGAGAAAGAATCTGTTGATGATTTAATAAAAAACATTTGGCATAAATTTGATTTAAGAAATCATTTTGCTCATCACATAATAGAAATACCGAATGAAAATTATAATTGCGATACTTTTAATTTTATTTCAATTGGAGATTACAAATCAAATACCGAAAGAAAAATTGTTGGATTTTACAATATGACAAAACACGATCAGTATATGAATGAACTTATTTCATTACACCATATATTTAGTGATATTATTAAAACTATTCTTTAAAATGGTGGTATCAGACTCGCGCGCAAGAATTTTTTCCTCTTGTGCGCTTGTTTAAAATCAACAACCTATTTCACACTCTTAATAATATTTATCTCTACCCTCCGGTTATGTTGCTTATCCTCTTCTGTGTCATTAATCACCAGCGGCATTGTTTCACCATAAGCAATTGTTTTAATGCGGTCAGCCGAAACGCCATGTTTTACAAAATATTCTCTAACAGCATCAGCTCTGTTTTGTGAAAGTATCATGTTACGCATTTCATCACCTTCGCTGTCGGTATGACCGGTGATGATGATTGTTGTAGATGCGTCATCATATAATTTATCTGAAGCAGGTTCCAGAATATCAATCACATCAAAACCTTTGATTACCACTTTACCGGTTTCAAATTCAATATTGTTTGTTTTAGTTGCTCTGGAAGTAATGTTTTCTTTTTTCACAGGGCAACCTTTATTCTCTGCTGTTCCGGCTTCCATTGGGCATTTATCTTTCATATCAACAATTCCATCATCATCAGAATCGGGACAACCATGTGTTTTTATTCAGCCTTTGATATAAGGGCAAGCATCCGTAATATCATCAATTCCATCACCATCTGTATCGGGGTTTTGAATTACAACAGGTTTCACTGCTATAATCGCAACCGGTTCTTCCTTCACAACAGGAGGTTCTTCTTTCACAACTTCAACAGGTTTCTTTTCTGAAACAACGATTGGTTGCTGAACAACTGTTGGTTTTTGTTTTGTCTTATTTGATTTAGATTGCTTTTTCTTCTCAGGACAACCCTTCAATGTTTTTGTTCCGGCAACATCAGGACACTTATCAACTGAATCCGCAATTCCATCATGATCCATATCTGCCATTGCTTTTTTTGCAGGAGGTAATTTTTCCGGCTGATCTTTTGATTTACGATAACTGGTTGCTTTTTTCTCTCTTGCTTTAGGAATGTATGTCAAAGTAATTTCAAATGAATTACCATGCCTTATCTGTGATGTACCAATATCATAACTCATTCCCACCATCAAACTATTCCACTGATAACCACCATAGGCAATCCATGCATCGTTCTGCCGGTGATAAATTCCCGCTTCCACTTTGTTGCGGTTCTCTAACATAATACTTCCTTTAACTCCGGCATTCATCTCATGCGAAAATTGTTGCGTGGAATACATCATTGAAGAAGTAATCTCTACATCTTCCTTCAACATATATCCTGCACCAGCCTGAAAAGTTTTTTTAATATAAACTTTGTTTTCTTCTATTATAAAAATTTCTTTCGGTTGATTAACATGAGAAAATGCAATACCTGCAAAAGGCTTTAAACGAATTTCTTTTTGTTGTGTTCCTCTCGTCCAGAAAATTCCTGCCCCTGCATCGGGCCGTGTTAATTTAGTATATGAAAAAACTTCACCGCTTGTTGCGTTTGCATTAAAACCCCCATCTTCGGTGTATTGATCATCAAATGTCATTTTTGAAGGATCAAAACTTTTTTGCATTAAGCCTACATAAATACCTGCCGCAACCTGATGTTGGCCAAAGGACTGACGATAAGAAAGTGAAGCACCCAGATTTAATTTTGTAATTCCTGTTTCATCTGCACCATTGCGTGTGACGCCTAATCCAAAACCAACTTTGCTCACCTGCTTATCAAAATAAACTCCCTGTGTTGTAAACGGATTCATCACACTGTTCCATTGATTACGATATATGGCAGTCAACCGGATATTCTCCACATTATGTCCTGCTGATGCAGGATTATGATAAACCGGAGTATTAAATATTTGTGAGTAATGGGGATCTTGTGCAAACGAATAATTTGCGAATAACATCAAGAGAAAAAATAATTTAATATTAATGAATCGTTTTGTTCGCCTCACCCTCTTATCCCTCTCCTCCTCATCCGTCCTTCGGACACCTTCTCCAAAAGGAGAAG
>JANLUX010000157.1:0-4960 GCA_031363705.1 Bacteroidota bacterium | reverse complement strand
TCAAAACACTTTCTGCAAACTCAGACTCCCTCCTGCTCCACCTGCATTATTTTTCAACAGCAATCCATCAAGATAAGAAGTGCCTGCATAAAACATCCAACCTTTGCCTGCATCATATCCAGCACGGATTCCTACATGCAGTTTACTGTAACCTCCATATTGAAAATTAAGTCCTGCATAAAATGCTTTATTGAAAAGGTAATCACCACCAATTAAAACATGTGGTATCATACCGGTGCCAAACCTGTATCGTGCCGTTCCATAAGCATGAATCTTTGGATGCACAGCAAATGATTCTACTGAAAATAATAGTTGCGGTGGCAATGATTTGGTAAACTTTTCAAACGCATGTGTTTTCAGAAAACCATTTTTAAAATCCTGGTCTGATTTTATTTCTATAAAAATTGAGTCTAACACATTTTGCACTTCTGCACCTTCAAAATGATAAGTGGTATCTACTTCCACTATAGTGCTTTTCTTGTTCCATGTAATGAATCCAAGATCATTTAACTGCAAAGCGAATTTCCATTTGTTTAAATCAACCAGGAAACCACCATCGAAGGAGGCGCCTGCACCGTTTACTGCACCAAACTTATGATTCGAAGAATCAGCCTGGCGACTGGTGAGCGATAAATCAAGATCAATGTATTCAGCATCCTTTGCAGTAAATAATTTACCACGGTTAATATCAACAGATAAATAATCCTGCCCGTTGAGATAAGATACTGCCATGAATGATCGAATAGTTGCTTCAGGATGAATAACGGTTTTAACACTCCCGATTTGTATCTGCTGAAATTGCTGGTAGGAATAATGAAAATTGCTAAAGTCAACCTCCTGCCCTTCATAAATTTTGTTTCCATAAAAATACAAGCGGAACAAATCTTTTGAAAAAGATGCATCAAACAACAGCCGCTGTTTGAGTGAAACGGTCCACTGGAACAACACCACCTGCGATTTCCAATGCTTGTGAAAAGTTTTTGAACGGTAACCAAACCCTGTGTTTAATTCACTCCCAAGATGGTTGTTTGATTTCAGCTTGCCGGAAACTTTATCTTTTAATGATACATCAATAAATTTATCGTTTGCATAAGTGCGTATAAACTCATTACTGATTGCATCAGCAGCTACTTCATAATCAAAATCAAAACGAACGGCAGGCATTGAATCTCTTTCATGATTAATGAAATTAAAATCATGCAGCCATTGTGCATTTAAGTTGGTTGAAGGAAAAAGAAATAGAATTAATTGAAATACCGTAAGAGAAATTGTAGAGATACTTCGTAACTCGGCATGACAAACACTTCCGGATTTTGTAATGCTAAAGCACGAAGCATCTCTCTTTATTTTTTTATGCATATACAATCGTAAAATCAGTTTGTTCTGTAATTAAAATCACCGGTCAGTTGTAAATCCAGTCTATAGTCACTGTAAATTTTTATCGTTTGTCCGGTTGGTTTTGTTGTAAAACGTGAGATCACCTTCATTCGTGGTGTCTCATGCAAAAAGCGATAGATGCGTTCCTGCGTTACAGGAATAATGAGCTTGCTTCTTTTTTTCTCCGTTACTTTTCCATTGGCATTCACAGGGGCTGCAGCAATTATGGTATTCACAAACAGTGAATCAGTTACATTATTGAATTTATCAAGCATAAACATTTGCACGTTGGCATCAAATGGAAAACCATTATCTGCTATCAGTGTCAGTGTTCCATCAATGATCCGTGAAAGATCTACCTCGTTAACGGAAACATTTACAGTATCTAATAATGTTAATTCATCAGCAGCAAATGACAATGGTATTTCAAGGTTTAAATCAAAACGCATTAATTTATCTGCGTAAACAAAATCATTGTAACCCTGAAAGCCAAGCGGATTTGTAAATAATTCCAATGAGTATTTTATTTTATCAGGAAGATTAGTGACAAAAGTATGAGCGTTGTTGCTACTGTCTAATTGTAAGGAATTATATGTTGGAATAACAGGACCCGGATAACCACCTGGATCGCTCGCCCTTTGAATATTAAGTGGATTGGCTGTTCCAATTCCGCTTAATAAAATAATACTGCTATCTATTCCTACTGTATTTTCATTTATTGATTCAAAATTTTGCAAATAAACTTTCCCATCAGCACCTATGCTATTCTCCACCTCAATAGTCATTTTCACATTATCCAACTTAAAATTATTTGCATTAATATTTTTAAACATATCAATGTATAAACTTGCCGGACCGAAATTAAAAGTGTCCTGACCAAGATAACCACGACCATAAGAGGGTGTCACATCCTGGAAACCAATGTTTGCATAAATACTGTCATTCAGCGAAAGCGTTTTCATCTGACCTGTTGAATCCACGCGTGCCTTAAAATCATTATACATTGTGTTAACAGTATCCTGACTAATACTTAAATCACCACGCATATCAAGATGATAATCCGTGAAGTCATAGGCATTAGAAAAAGAGCTTATGCCACCAGGTGAAGCCGGAGGTAAAGTATGAGTAACAATAAACTGATTACCATTTTTGGTTGCATTAGGAAGCGTGTAGGTAAAATGCACACTGTCCTGCAACGTGCTGTATAAATTAAGTACAATAAAACCGCTTTTCACTACAGCTTCTTTGAGCTGAACTTTTCCGAGATCAAACTTAAATGCCTGTGCCTTATCCACTAAGTTCTGAGTAGGAAAAATAGCGGTTGCAAAAGATGGATGCAAGTCATGGATACGAAGATCAGCAGTCAGTGCATCAGAGGTATCAATTAACACTGGCGTAAAGCCCGAACCCGGTGTGTTCATGCTTACTATTCTCGCTGTTAATTTAGAATTTATGGTTTTTCCATCCAATGACACAGTTTTGGTTACCGTGGTATTTGGTGCAATTAAAGGAAAAGTATCCTGTACAAGATAAACACCTGTTATCGAATCTTTCAACTGAAAAATGAGATTGGTAATAGGTACAGGAAAACCATTGGTTATTGCAATGTCAATGAGTCCTGTAATCAGTGTCATTGTTTGAAATAAAGTATCAACGTTAATGGTAGTATCAGGTGTTGACGGAAATGTAAACGGAGGAATGATGGTACTGGTTCCGTTTTGCGCACCCAAAGCCGGGTATAGATAACCCAGTGAAACAGAATACACAATATGCTGATCGAGCAAGCTGATGGAATCAATATTATAAACTTTGGTAACACTGGTATCAAAAAACCTGAACAGCGAATCAAGTGCTACATCATACAAATGATTTTGATAAACTAATTTTATAGAACTGTCAGCATCAGCACTTATTGAAGTATCATTCAGCAGATCTTTTATTCCTAACGATGATTTTAATAATGGAGTGATAATCTCCGTATCCCATTGAGGGCGTTCGTCATCACGTTTGCAGGAAGAAATGAAATAAATCATTCCGGAAATAAGGACAAGGAAATGAATATACCGCTTAAAGCGATGTTGTTTAAAGTGGCTCATGTGTACTCGCAAATTTAAGGAATTATAGCGAGCATCCTGAAAGCATAAGTACCTGTAATTTACCTGGTAAAAGTTTTAACGGAACTGCGTTAGCAGTTGAAAGATTAATTACTGCTTCAGCTTGCAGCAATCAAATATAAATAACCTTATCCCAGAGCGTAATTTTGATTCCTGTTTTAACACATTCAATATATTCGTAACGTATTAATCAATGGAAACGATTAAAATTGACACCGTAAAATATAAAGGCAAAAACTGCCTTTCGCTTAAGTTTTCTTATAATAATAATTTACAAACACTGCTAAAGGAATTAGATCAGCCAAGTTGGAGTGCGAGTTTAAAAGTGTGGTTAGTAAATGACACACCCGAAAACAGGAAAAAATTAAAAGTGCTGTTTAAAGGCCTTGCAAAATTTGAAGCGGGGGATAATTTAAAGATAAAAGCGCATCATCTAACCATGCCGTATTTAACAGAAACTGCTACTGAATCAGTTAAAAATTATGAGCAGTGGCTGCGATCACGCAGATATAGTGAGAACACAGTAAAGACCTATACAGACGCGCTTAAAGTTTTTCTCAAACATTTTTTTCATAAACCCATTAACGAAATAAACAATAAAGATTTAATAGCGTTCAACAATGATGTTATACTTAGAAATAACTTATCCGCTTCATGGCAGAATCAAATTGTAAATGCGATCAAACTTTATTTTCTTGAAATTGAAAACAAAGCAATGGATATTAATTTGATCCACCGGCCTAAAAAGCCAAAGTTGCTGCCAAACGTATTAAGTAAAGAGGAAATAAAAATGATTTTGAATTGCCACAGTAATATCAAACATAAAGCTATGCTCAGTTTAATTTATAGCTGTGGATTGCGCAGAAGCGAACTGTTAAATTTAAAACCCACTGATATTGATTCAAAGAGAAAAATCATTATCATCAGACAGGCAAAGAATCAGAAAGACCGGATTGCTCCATTATCCGAAAAAATATTACTGCTCTTACGGGCATATTATCAGTTTTACAAACCTAAAACCTGGTTATTTGAAGGGCATAATGAAAGCGAAAAATATAATGAAAGAAGCCTGGCCAATGTGCTGAAGCAGGCATTAGAAAAATGTCATATTACTAAACCCGTTAGCCTGCATTGGCTACGACATAGTTATGCCACTCATTTACTGGAAGCGGGCACCGATTTGAGATATATACAGGAAATATTAGGACATAAAAGCAGCAAAACCACCGAAATTTATACCCATGTAAGCACTAAAAGCATACAACAAATTAAAAGCCCTTTTGATGATTTATAAAGGTTATTTTAGCGCAACAAAAAAGCTGCTTTATGGCACAAAGCCATCCATAATTAATGGTATTGGAGCTATATAATGGCTGGTATATACAAGTTATAGCAATTGGTAGGACATGACCGTAACAAATAAAAAAAACGACACGACAATGACATTAAAAGAAGCGGTATTAAAAAGT
>JANLUX010000048.1:0-2899 GCA_031363705.1 Bacteroidota bacterium | reverse complement strand
GCATCTAAATAAGTAAAACAGTTTTTCTGTATGCGTCCGGCAAGGGCTTGTGCGAAGGAATTGTTAACCGGTTCTTCAGTTACTACTAAACACTTATGATGTTTTTTTACTGAATTAAAAATTGCTTCCTCATCCAGCGGATACAATGTTCTCAAATCAACTATTTCAATCTGACCGGGAAATTGTTTGCTTGCATTGCGACTCCAATACACTCCCATACCATAAGTAATAACAGTGAGCGTATTATTATTTGCACTTGGATCTGCTTCCTGCACCATTCTTGCTTTTCCAAATGGTATGATATAATCTTCTGATGGCTCAATGGTTCGTGCTTCTTCAGTGCCTTTTATTTTACTCCAGTATAAACCTTTATGTTCTAACATCACCACAGGATTTGGATCATAATAAGCAGCTTTCATCAATCCTTTTAAATCAGCACCGGTGGAAGGATAACAGATTTTAATTCCGCGAATATTTGTGAGCACACTCTCAACACTGGATGAGTGATAAGGACCACCACTTCCATAAGCGCCAATCGGAACACGGATGATACAGCTCACAGGATATTTTCCATTAGTCAAATAACAGGAACGGCTTACCTCGGTAAACAACTGATTTAATCCTGGCCATATATAATCAGCAAACTGAACTTCAACAATTGGTTTGCAGCCGGCAGCACTCATACCTACAGTGCTTCCTATAATAAATGCTTCCTGTATGGGAGTATTGAAAACTCTGTCATCCCCAAACTTATCAGCGAGTGTTGCAGCTTCTCTGAACACTCCTCCTAATCTTCCTCCAACATCCTGACCATATAATAAACACTCCTTATGTTTTGCCATTAATTCCTGCACGGCAAACAATGCACAATCAACCATCACCGTTGGTTCTTTACCTGATGGTGAACGTTCACCTTTTTCTTCTTTAACTGGAGTAGGAGCGAAGTCATGTTTAAATAAATCTTCTGGCTTCGGATCTTCTGCTTTAAGTGCTTTTTCAAAATCAGAGTGCACAGTATCATAAGCACTTTTTTCAATGATCAGCAATTCTTCATCACTCAATCCTTCAATTAAAAGCTGGTTGCGGAAACGTGGAAGCGGATCGCGAAGTGCAGCTTCTTCCAGATCATCACGATACCATTCTTTGCGAACGCCTGATGTATGATGATTTAATAAAGGAACCCGAACATGCACGAGATAAGGACGGCTTTCTTTACGAACCGAATCAATTACTTTATGCATCGTCTCATAGCAAGTAAAAAAATCAGTTCCATCCATTGTGATAGCTTCCAGACCTTTGAAGCCTCGTGCATATTCATAAGCATTCATTGCACGAGTTTCGTAAGCCTTTGCTGATATATCCCACTCATTATCCTGAACTAAATAAATAATAGGGAACTGTTTCAGCGCAGCCATTTGAAATGCTTCCGCTACTTCACCTTCTGTAACAGATGCATCACCAAGCGAACAAACAACTATCGGTTTATCTTCACCCTGGTAAGGAGAAATTCCCTGCCGTTCAAGATATTGAATACCCATTGCAATTCCTGTGGTTGGTATTGCCTGCATACCTGTTGCAGAACTCTGATGTGGAATCTTAGGCATATCATCACGCCTTAAACTTGGATGGCAGTAATACGTTCTTCCTCCTGAAAAAGGATCATCACGTTTAGCCATCAGTTGCAACATCAATTCATAAGGCTGCATACCAATACCAAGCAACATTGAATCATCGCGGTAATAAGCACTTAAAAAATCCTGTGGTTTTAATTGCATGCTTACAGCAAGCTGAATGGCTTCGTGTCCGCGTGAAGTGGCATGAACATATTTTGCAGTAATGGCAGATTTCTCCTCGTAGATCACCGTCAATTCTTTAGCGGTGCACATTAATTGATATGCTTTGCGCAATAAGTCAGGCGTAAGCGCTGACTGAACAGAAGCAGTAACCGGATTGGATAACATGTGGCAAAAATAAATCTAAAAGGGATAATCATTGCGATTCGAATAATTATCTGAATCGCAATGACGATCCATTAACTATTTTCACCGCCTCAATTAACAATGATGCGTGTACAAACAATAATAATATAATCCGTACAATGTCTGCCATTGAAGATATTTGCACCCGTTAATAATTTATGGAGATTAAAAAAGATAAGTATTCAATTAAGTTTTATCCTACTGATGTAACATCGTGGAAACAAGAAGGAAATACTTTTTATTTCAATACAGCTGATACCAGTTTAGAGGTAAAGTTATTGTCAGATAAGATTGTGAGATTTCGTTACGCACCTGAGAATAAATTCCAGCGTGATTTTTCTTATGCAGTTGTTGAAGGATTACAACCAAAGCCGGTTAATCTTTCTGTGTATGAAGACAGATTGAAGTTCGATATCATGACGGAACACCTCGTGATCCAGATATATCGTAAAAATCTTAAGGTTACAATTCTTGATCGTCAATACAATGTCATCAATGAAGATGAATTGGGTTTTCACTGGCAACATTATATTAAGAAGGGAGGTAAGATTAATTACTGCAGCAAAAAAATTCAGAACACAGAATGTTTTTTTGGCATGGGTGATAAACCTACAGAGTTGAACTTACGTGGTAAACGTTTTGAAAATTATGGTGCAGATACTTACGGCTTTAAAAAGGATGAGGATCCGTTATATAAAAATATTCCATTCTATCTGGGATTGCATAACGACATTGGATACGGAATATTTTTCGATAATACGTTTCGTACAATTTTTGATTTTGGAAAAGAGCAGTTTGATGTCTGCAGTTTCTGGGCCCGTGGTGGTGAGATGAATTATTATTTCATCTATGGTCCTGAATTGATAAATGTAACCGAACAATATGCCTGGTTAACTGGAACACCGGAGATGCCGCCAATG
>JANLUX010000044.1:0-4568 GCA_031363705.1 Bacteroidota bacterium | reverse complement strand
AATCGGTTTGTTCTTTGGTTCATTTAACCCTATTCATAACGGACATCTTGTTATCGCAGGTTACATGTCAGCCTTTACTGATCTGGAGCAAGTATGGCTGGTAGTTTCTCCGCATAATCCATTAAAGCCTGCTGTAGGTTTGTTGCAGGATTATCATCGCTATTATTTAGTAGAATTGGGGATTGGTGATAACAAAAAAATAAAGCCTTCTAAAATTGAATTCGATTTACCCAAACCCTCTTACACCATTCACACACTTACTTATTTACAGGAAAAATTTCCTCAACACGAATTTGCTTTAATAATGGGAAGTGATAACCTCGCTACATTTCATAAGTGGAAAAATTATGAAAACATTTTAGCGGCTCATGATATTTATGTTTATCCACGACCGAAATCTGACGGAGGTGAATTAAAAAATCATAAAAGAGTAAAACTGGTGGATGCTCCGCTGATGGAAATTTCTGCAACTTTTATCCGCAAGTCCATTAAGGAAAAAAAAGATGTTCGGTATATGATGCCGGAGTCAGTCTGGAACTATATTGAAGAGATGAATTTTTATGAAAGGTAGAACCTTTGTAGAAATAAAACAACTGTATACATTTCTTATTTTAAATTAGAAGTAGTACGAAGTAAAAACACTCCTTAAACAATCTTTCCCTTAATCGCCTTCACCACCGCTTCCGTTTTAGAATGTACCTGCAATTTTTTATAAATATTTTTTACATGACTGCTAACTGTATCTATACTTACAAAACACTTTTCAGCAATCATTTTGTAACTCATTCCATCCACAAGAAATTTTAAAACTTCCATCTCGCGGTCAGTAAGATTGTATGATTCATCTTTTGTAAACGACCTTCCTGATTTAAACATTGCCAGCACTTTGCTTGCAATGCTTGGAGTCATGGGTGCACCACCTTCATGAATTTCTCGGATGGCTTCAAGAATTTGAGAAGGCGGTGTATTTTTTAAAATGTATCCTTCCGCTCCGCTGCATATTGAATGAAAGACTTTTTCATCATCTTCAAAAATTGTTTCCATCAAAATTTTTATTTCAGGAAATTGCGGTTTCAGCATTTTTACAGCTTCAATTCCGTTCATGCCGGGCATTTCAATATCCATCAATATTACATCCGGATTTGTGTCGGAAATATTTTTGATTAGATTATCACAATTTCCAAATGCTCCTGCACATTCAAAACCATCACTTCCGTTTATTAATGTAGTAAGACCGCGCCTTAGATTGGTATTATCTTCAAAGATTACAACTTTTATATTATTCATCATTTATTTTTTTTAATAATTATAGAACGCTGATGACGCGGAAAACAAAGATAAAAGCGGATTTTTTTATCTGTGAAAATCCGTTTTTTCAGCGTCATCCGCGTTCTGTTCTTTTATGCGGCATTTCATGCCTTTAATTTTAATTCGATACTCGTTCCATTTCCTTTACTTGATTCGATTTTAAATTGCGCTTTAATTTCATCTGCTCTTCGCTTCATATTTTTTAATCCGTTGCCGGAGTTGTCCTCTGAAACATCAAATCCAACTCCATCATCTTTAATACAAAGTTTGATGTGATCATTTTCATTTGATAATGTAATTGCAACACGCGTTGCATTGGAATATTTTACAAGATTGTTTACCGCTTCTTTAAAGATGAGATAAAAATTTCTGCGTTCCTCAATGGAAAGTTTTTTGTCGTTCAGGATTTCATCTGCATGAAAAGTGAATTCAATTTTCTTTGCACGAAACAAATTGTAAGCAAGCGATTTCATTCTGAAAATTATTTTGGCGAAGCTGTCATTCTCCGGGTTAATCGTCCAAACTATGTCACTCATGGCATCAATAATTTTTCGGGATGCTTCTCCAATCATTTCCAGCGCTTCATCCTGCTGCTCATCTTTTTTTCTTGCTACTTCGCTGTAAATTGAAATACTGTTAAGTGTGGAACCAATATCATCATGCAGGTCTCCGGCAATTTTGTTACGAATATCCTGCAGCCGCAGTGCCTGCCTTATCCTGTATGTCCTATATCCAAAAAACATCAATACAATCACCAGCCCAAGTCCGCCAATGAATAAATACTTCTGTAGCTTTTGTTTTTTAATTTCAGCAATCTGTATTTCTTTATCTTTATTGAGCAGCGCAATATCCTTATCCTTTTTTTCCGTCTCATATTTAGCTTTCATCTCTTCTATTTGATTATTCTTCGTTTGATTAAACATAGAATCGCTGATTGAAGTATAAAGTTGCTGAAACTTGAAAGCATTTTTATAGTCATTAATTCCTTCATAGCATTCTGCAAGCCACATATAGGAATATGACACTCTTTCTTTTGTACCGGTTTGCTGCGCTAATGAAAGGCCGCTTTGAATATATTTGATTGCCTCGCCATATTTTCTCTGTTTCAAGAATGCATACCCAATGTTATTGAGTGCATTTGCAGTATTGGCTGAATCACCAGCCTCTTGGTATGTCTTTAAATTCTCTTGCAAAATCTTTACTGCCTCCTCATATTTATTCAATTCCAGGAAAACCTGTGCCCTGACATCTTTAGCCTGCGCCAGGCTTATTGATTCCCCGAGCCCTTCCATCAAAGTGATAGCTTTCTGGCTTGTTTCCAATGCCTTTTTAAATTCATTCAGATCTGCATAGACTTGCGACATTTGTACGTAACAACTACCAACCTGATGTTTTGCACCGATCTCTTCAAAGAGTTTTAAAGCAGAGGAATACATTTGCAATCCTTCGGAATATTTTTTCTGTTTTATATAAACTCCCCCAATATTCAGATGGTCACCTGCGATTCCAAATTTATCCCCGGCCTTTTCAGCCATCTTCAAAGCGGATAGATAAGATTGCAATGCCTCCGGATAATTTCCTTGTTCGAAATATACAATTCCGGTATTGTGAGAAGATCTGATCATACCTGCGCTATCTCCAAGCTCCTCATAGCTTTTTAAGGCTGCTTTGTGATTTGCGAGCGCCTTGGAATAGTTGCCCTGGTATGTATAAACAAGAGCCATGTTATTGTTGCAATTGGCTATACTCAGCTTGTCTTTTAACTTTGTACTGATGGACAATGCAATCGATAAATTTTCGAGTGCGACTGGAAAATTATTCTGATAGAAATTAGTCATTCCTATGTTTATATACGCGGCTATTTTACCTTTCCCGAAATTTAATTTTTCCGAGAGCGATAATCCTATTCTGCTGTATTCTCTGGACTGCTCATAATCACCTGTGTTTCGGGTCTCTCTTCCGAGAGCACTAAGCGTGTTCACCTTATTAGTATCTTCTTTTAAGTTAGGCAATACCTTTAGCAGGGAATCAATTTTATTCTTCTGTGCAAAATTCTGCAGAGAAAAAATACATACTGATAAAAAAAGTAAAAGGGGAATTATTTTTTTCATTATTGATTTCTGAGCGGCAGCGTACAAAGATAAATGTACTTCTTGCTGTTTGCTTCTCACCTGTTCAGGTGATATTTTTTAAAATCAGTTTTTAATCTCACGTGTTCAGGTGATTGACAGTATTTGTTTTTAGTGGGTTATTTGCAGCGAACTTATTTAATTAATTCATCAATTCTAAAAAATCAAAATCAAATGAAAAAAACAATGAAAAAAAACGCAATCATTATCTTCTCAATTATGTTACTTGCTGCATGCAGCAAAGAAAACATGGACACTAACCCAAGCACCTGGACAGAGGATGGTTCATCATCTAACATCCAGGCTGCTAAAGTTTCCCGTGCCTTTAGCGCAACTATTAACGCTGCTGCGGATGCCAATGCTACCCCGACACCTTGTTCTGGCATTGTTCCTTTTGCTGCACCGGATTTCAATCTTAGTGGAACCGCAATTCACCTGGGACAGCTAAACGCACAACTCGGCAGGCTTCACCATGTTTCCTGTGATGTAAATGTTTCAACCATGCTGCTCACCACCAATGTTAGCGGTCAGATTGCTGCGGCTAACGGTGACCTGATTTACTATACCGGTGATGATGTGGTTAATGTTGCGAACCTGCTTACACAAACAGGCACAACTGGTGCGATAACCGGCACATGGACAATAGGAGGTGGTACAGGTAGATTTATCGGAGCAACAGGTTCTTTAACTATTAATGGAACCGTTGATTTTGTTACCAACTCATTTAGCTGCGTATGCACAGGCACTATTAACTATTAACAATCAACAGTAATTAATCTATGTAAAATATTTAAATCTATAACAAAATGAAAAAAATTAAAATTATAATGACGGTGCTTGCACTGAGTGTGATGTACCAATATGCCGAAGCACAAAGCTGCACTGGCAATAAAGTCCGTATGTTCAGTGGTCTTAGAGGGTGCGGATGCAATACTTGTCAAAGGATATGTGTAGATGCGGTTGATGTGGCGACATACCAGGCTAATGGCTGGTCATTGACCGGCTGCTCCAAGTTTTGCTGCGCGGGATTCTTCCGTACAGGAGAAACTATTCCTGTCATTGAAACATCTCTGGCAGATATTCATCCTAATCCCACTTCCGGTATGGTTACCATTGATTTCACTCTTGCAC
>JANLUX010000009.1:0-7939 GCA_031363705.1 Bacteroidota bacterium | reverse complement strand
GCTTTGAAGCATTTCATCACGACTTAACATTTTCTTTATGTATTGCTTCACGTCTGCACTATCAGTTAAAATTTCTACAACATCCTGTACAGAAAAATACCATTTCTGTTCTGCTTCATTCCAAACAGAACGAATTTGTTTACTCTCGAATAATTTTATATTGCTCATGGAATTTAATTTGTTGTCGGTGGAAAAAATTTACACTTTCAAAAATAATCAATCAATTACACACTTTCCCCTTTTTTGCCGTTGTTGAAGTTTTGTCCAACAACTTGTGTATGTTCGTTGTTGGAGAAAACTCCAACAACGGCTGGAAAATGAAAAAACTTTATGCTCTTAGTGTAATTGTCTTGATAAGCATAACAGCTTTCGGACAAGATGCAGAAAAGATGAGAAAGCATTTAAAAATAACTTTTACTGATAAGTACGATAAAACTGCTACCATTTCTTTTGACCGTAAAAATCCTGACAAACATGGTTTTGAGGAAATTTCAGCAGCGTTTAAAAATGCTTTTGTATCTCGCCACTTTACAGTAAAAGATAATCCACAATATATTTTGAGTATGGATTATGGTTACTTGTATTCCATACCCCGATACAGAATGCAATATAGTGATTTCACAGGTGAAATTATTGATTTAAATAATAATCGAACAGTTGTTGCAACAATTGCGTATTATGGAAAGTTTGAAATTGACCCAGTTGCAGACGCTGTTGCCGTTGAATTAAATAAAGCTATTTCCCCTAAAGTTTCAGTAGAACCATCTGTTGAAAAACAAAGTAGTCCAACTATAAAATCTAAAGTAGATAAATTAGTAGAGCTTAAAAATCTTTACGAAAAACAACTTATCACTAAAGAAGATTACGAAGAGCAGAAAGCGAAAATATTAGCTGAAGATTAATTGGCGCGAAAGAAGGTGAAATGAAACGCAACAAAATTTTATGAAAAATCACTTTATGAAAAAGATTATACCTCTATTAATTACAACTATTTTTTTCGTTGGATGCGTAAGTGTTAACACGAAAATGAATTCCGAACTAAATGAAGTTTATTCTGGGATGTCACTTTCTGATTTTAAATCTAAAGTTAGAAATACAACTTTAGTGGAAATGGAAGACAATTTTTCTTGTTATAAATTGGAAAAGCAAAGTGCGAAATTTGGTCAACCTGGTGGCTATGTATATGAAACAAGGTTCTTCTATTTTAAGGATAATAAATTATACAGAATTGACAAAGGCACAAGGGCTACTGACCTTAAAATTGAAATCCAGAAGGATTTAAAAATTCATTAAAGAGCGAAAAATATTCGAATGAATAATCGTAAAAAGGATGTGTCAATTGCAACTATCGGAGAATTGATTTTAGTTTGAAAATGTATAAGAGTAATCTTATGCTAAATGAGAAGAGCCGTGTGAAGGGAGACTTTCAAGCACGATTCTGTGAGAGGCTAGGGTTGAAATGCCCTTGCCAACATCGTCCGTCCGCTCGTGCTTTCTATCATTGTATAGCACGAGCGGACGCTCGCGAGAGAAGTGGGCACATAAATCTTACACCTTCTTTCCTTCCATCATCGCCCTGTTAACAATATAAACTCCTGCTAAAGTCATCACCATTGCAATCATCATGCTTACTGTTATTGTTTCATTTAAAACAATCCATCCAAGTATAATGGCAATGATGGGATTGATATATGCGTAAATGGAAACCAACGTTGCTGGAAGCTCCTGTAAACAATAAACAAAACAATTGTAGCCGATAATAGAACCTGCAACTAAGAGATAGAAAAATGAAAATACGCCTTCGTTTGTTAGCGTTAAATGCGAAAGCTCTCCTTTAAAAATTCCAACCAAAGCTGATACCGAACCACAACACAACATCTGTAACCCTGCTCCAAAAAGCAAATTGATTTTTACAGGATTTCTTTTTGAATACACAGAACCAACAGCCCAGAAAATATTTGCTGCTACAAGCAATAGGATACTTGCAAGATAAGTAGGGTTTGAAAGTTGAGCCAGGTTATCCCGAAAAATAATTACGAGTCCTGCAAATCCAAGCAGCAATCCCATCATTACTTTGCGTGGAGGTTTGTCATTCCGGTTAATGATAAAATTTATCAGCACAATCCAGAATGGAAATGCAGCACAGATTAAAGCAGCCAGTCCGCTTGGGATTTCTATTTCAGCATAACATAAAATCAAATTTCCTCCTACAAACAAAAGCATTCCGCTAATCATCAACTTGCGAAAATCTTCGCGGTCAGGTAATTTATATCCACGTAATAAAAAAAAGAGACACATAATTAATCCTGCACCCACAAACCGGAAACCGGAAAAAATAAAAAGCGGAATGGATTGCATTCCCACACGAATGGCAAGATAGGTGGTACCCCAGAAAAAACAGAGTGCTGCTAATGCTATGTATGCTTTGGTTTTCACGGGCGCAAATGAAGCGAAAAAGTTTTGAATGATTTCTTAATTATTAGTTGCCTTAAATTCCACGGAGCGCAAACAATTCCTTAGTATTAAAAATGTTTTTAAATTTTTTCTTCTTCAACCCATTGTAAAGTTCTTTATCGCCTGTCCATAAAAAACCTTTGAGGTGTTTTGTCAATGCGATAAAATCTGAATCATCTATATCTATATCCCTTACTATTTTTTCAGATGCAAGCCAGATTCCTGATGGGATTAATTCTTCATTAATAAAGAATATTTTACTAAAAATTTTAAAGCGTGCTTCTTTAAGTTGTACATCATTCAATTTAGAAATACTTTTCAATTTTGGCCAATGGTTTTCAATTTCAACCCGCATATAGCCGCAACTACAAAATTCAAAAAAATTTTGTGAATTAAAAAGTAAATCCCCAATAGTTCCATCTGTATTGAGCAATGCACTGAAAACAATATTGGTGTCAACAATAATTTTACGAATGGTCGGATTTTTTTTCAAAGAAGTAATTTACTGGAACATTACTTTATGAATCTTGATCTGTTTTTCATCCACCAGCCTTTTTTAACTTCTTTGGCAAGTTTATTAACGACAGATTGTTTTGCCTTTGATTTAGCAGTTGCTTCTTTATAGCTCAAATAATCAACAAAACGTTGAAGGCCTTCGGTGTCAACATACGAAGGTAACCGTATAATCACTTCATTATTTGTTCTTTCAATTAGCATTCTGTTTGATTTTAACTTAATCAAAAATAAATAAAAAAAGTCTGGTAGTAAACTTAATACTGCATCCCAGCAGGAATTTGTTTTTTAACTAATTGTGATGAAGTGAACCACGCAGCACCAAAACCAATTATAAAAACTGTAATAAACACTACAACAAAATCCATTGCCTGCATCGAAACAGGGTAAGCGTTAACAATAAAAGCTTCAGCATTTTCTAATTTGATAATACCAAATGTTTGTTGAATGAAACAAATCAAACCTCCAAGTATTAATCCTGCAACAGCTCCTGTCAATGAAATAAATAATCCTTCCAGCAAAAAGATTTTTTTTATCATGGGTATATCAGCACCCATGCTTAACAATATTGCAATGTCCTTTTTCTTTTCGATGATGAGCATGGTAAGCGAACCGATAATATTAAAAGTTGCGATGAGTAAAATAAAACTAAGAATTATAAATACCGCTAATTTTTCAGAGCGAAGAATTTTATAAATAAAATCATGCTGTTGTAAACGGTCTTTTACCTCGAAGTTTTTTCCTGTTAAAGATTTTATTTTCTGAAGTACTGTTTCTTCATTAACTCCATCATTCAATTTTATTTCTATTGCTGAAATATTTTTATCCTGACCCATTAATTCACGTGCAAAACGCAATGGAACTACCACATACTTACTGTCGAAATCCTGTTGAATAGAAAAGATTCCTGCAGCATAAATATTTTGTGAAGAGAAAGCTTCAGAAGGATCAAACAACTTTGTAGCATCCACATCCCGTTTAGGGACATATACACCTAACGAATGAAATGGATCCTCTACATTCAGCGTAAGCGAATAAGCAATTTGCCCGCCAACGATTGCATAGTTGGTATCGCCTTGCTGCAAAGCCAATCTTCCCTGAACAATTTTATTTTCAAGATTGGTTGCGTTTATAAAATCTTCACTCACTCCTTTTAATGTAACAATGTATTGGCGATCGCGGTAACGCAGCAAAGCATTTTCTTCCAACGAGACATTCACATATTTAATCTCTTTAAATTTTTTTATAGATGAAATTTCTGCACTGTCAGGATCAAACGTTTTTCCATAGGTGGATGTAATACGGATATCGGGATCAAAAGAATTATAGAGTGATAAAACCAAATTGCCAAAGCCGTTGAAAACAGAAAGCACAATGATTAATCCCATTGTTCCCACCATTACTCCTACGATGGAAACAATGCTGATGATGTTTATTACATTATGCGATTTTTTAGCAACCAGATATCGCCTTGCTATTTCGAGGCTGAGATTCATGACTGAAGAAAAATAGTTTGTCGCAATGTATAAACCTCCGAGGTTTTTAAAACCTCGGAGGTTTGGAACATTTTAAGAAAAAAAATTATTTCCATGCCTTCACAATCAAACCTGTGCCCGTAGGATGCTTCATACTCACATCCATCCAGTTCAGTATATAGGAAACCGGATATGCAATGATGTAGTAAAAAGGAAGAATGATAAAAAACAATTTTGTTTTGCCAAGCATCACTATTGGATATTTCATTGACAAACGCCATGAAATTTTTCCTGGTGTTCCGTATTGATAACGTGCTTCAATTTTTGTAAAACCAGCCGTTCGTAATTTTTCCTGAATTTCATTGATGTTATATCCATCACGCACATGCTCTTCGATAAAAGATGATTCATCATCATCATGTACATCCGAACCTCCCTGATCACTGGGAGTTGAAACCAACAACATTCCGCCAGGTTTTAGTGAAGTATAAAAATTTTTAAAAACCTGAACATCTTCTAAAATGTGCTCCATTACATCAACAGAAATAACAAGATCATAAGTGTTTTCACTTTTATATTTTGTTAAGTCATCCACTACAAACTTTACTTTTTGTGATGAACCGATTGCATTGAAAAAATTATTGCAATCAGCAACCTGTTCTTCTTTAACATCAACAGCGAGTATATCAGCATCGGGTACACGTTGATTTAACCAAAACGAATACTGACCATATCCGGCACCTGCATCTAGAATTTGCAAATTATTTTTTCCTGTCTCCTGCTTCCTGTTTCCTGCCGCTGTTTCTTTTATCCAGCTTTTCAGCTCTTTATGCACATGCCATGCACGTAACAATAATAAATCGAGTAAACGATAAAAGAGTTTTCGCAGAAATGGATTTTTATTAAAGACATTGCCAAGACTTCGCTTGATTGGATCGTATTGCATAGTTTAGTTACACTGTGGTATAAATATGCAATTGGCAATTAGCAAAAGGCAAATGGATTATTGCTTATTGCTAATTGCCAATTGCCTGTTCAGTTAAAATATAATTTGTAAACGCTCATATAAACCAATTACTCTGCTTCAGGAGCAGGTGGAATATTTATGTTCTTGAAAATGTTTTCCATTTTATCAACGTAATCCAATGAGTCATCTAAGAAAAATTCCAACGCTGGAATAATACGTGCCTGGTTGCGGATGCGTTTGCCTAACTCACGTCTTATCTCATGCGTGTTATCACGAATCATATTCATCACTTCTTCCGGTTGGGCTGCTTTAAATATGCTTATCTGAACACGGGCAACACTTAAATCAGGAGTAACTCTTACTCCTGTTATGGTGACAAAATTTTGTCCATAATAATTTTTCCCTTCGCGCTGAAATATCTCTCCAAGCTCTTTCTGAATCAATCTTCCAAACTTTTGCTGACGTGTAGAATCCATGACACGCAAAAGTAAATCTTTCTATTCAAGTGCGTGTTTTCATTGGCAAACTACCGCAGGTTTAGTAGCTATATTTGCCGCGTGAAAAATTATTTACGCCTGCTTGGCTATTTGCGCCCCTATAAAGGATATGCAATACTGAGTGTGATTTCAAACATCTTTTCCATTATCTTTTCTTTGTTTTCACTCACCATGATTATTCCGTTTCTGAATGTGCTTTTCGATCAGCATAAGGAATATAAACAAGTGCCATTTAGTTTGTCTTTAAAATCATTGCTTGACAATTTTAATTATTTCCTGAGCGAGTATATAAAGGTGAACGGACAATTAAATGCATTGACGCTTATCAGTGTAATGATAGTGATCGTATTTCTGCTGAAAAATCTTACACGGTATCTCGGTATGTATTACATGCAACCTATTCGCAATGGTGTTGTGCGCGATATCAGGAATAAATTGTATGATAAAATTCTTTCGCTGCCGATTGGTTATTTTACAGAAGAGCGCAAAGGAGATTTAATGTCGCGCATGACGAGTGATGTGCAACAGGTTGAATGGAGTATTATGAATTCGCTGGAAGCTACTTTTCGTGAACCGTTGAATATTATTTTGTTTTTGCTCACCATGATTACGATGAGCCCTGAACTTTCTGTTTTTGTTTTGGTGCTGCTACCACTTGCAGGATTATTAATCGGGCGCATTGGAAAAAGTCTTCGTAAAAAATCTACGGATCTACAAGTAAAAATGGGAAGCTTGTTAAGCACCATTGAAGAAACATTAAGCGGATTGCGGATCATACACGCTTTTACTGCTGAGAAATTTTCGCGTGAAAAATTCCGAACACTCAATACTGATTATAAAGGCATAGCAACCAAGATTGGAAGGAGAGGTGACTTATCAGCACCGATGAGTGAATTTCTGGGTGCGGCTATTATGGCAATCGTTATGTTTTTCGGAGGGCAACTTGTGCTTTCGCCTGAAAGGAGTTTAGAACCTTCAGAATTCATTGCATTCATTGCCATTTTTTCGCAACTCATTCCACCCGCTAAAAATTTTACCACTGCATTTTATAATATTCAGAAGGGATTGGCATCGCAGGAACGTATCAACGCTGTGCTTGATGCAGAAGTTGCGATTCGGGAAATTGCAAATCCAACTTCTATTAAAGAATTTATAAATGCTATTGAGTATAAAAATGTGTCGTTTGCTTATCGCAAAGGTGAAACAGGTTATGTGCTGAAAAATATCAATCTTAAAATTACGAAAGGAAAAACAATCGCATTGGTAGGACAAAGCGGATCGGGAAAAACCACATTGGCTGATATGCTTCCGCGTTATTATGATCCGACACAGGGAGAAATTTTATTGGATGGAAATGATTTGCGCCAACTTAATATTCATGATTTGCGTTCGCTGATGGGAGTGGTTACACAGGATTCGATTTTGTTTAATGATACCGTGTTTAACAATATTGCATTCGGGATGCAACACCTTAGCGAAGCAGAAGTAATCAGCGCAGCGAAGATTGCGAATGCACATGATTTTATTGTGGAAATGCCGGGAGGTTATCAAAGTAACATCGGTGATCGCGGAATGAAAATGAGTGGTGGACAACGTCAACGCATCAGCATAGCACGTGCTGTGTTAAAAAATCCACCGATACTTATTTTAGATGAAGCAACTTCTGCATTGGATACAGAGAGTGAAAGACTGGTACAGGAAGCATTAACTAATTTAATGAAGAACAGAACTTCGTTGGTGATTGCGCATCGCTTATCAACTGTTGTGCATGCAGATGAGATAATTGTTTTGCAAAAAGGTGAAATTGTTGAACGTGGAACACATCACGAATTATTAAACAAAGGAGGTTATTACAAAAAGCTGTATGAGATGCAGACGTTTGCGTGATGTGATTTCTCTTTCCATTCCGGTGTTGTTCAGGAGGGAACTATTTATGGATTTACGTACAAGTTAGGGTGAGGCGTACAGCTTATTAATGGTTGGTAAAAATACTCTATAAATTAATCACGGTTTGTAATTTGGAATATTGAAAC
>JANLUX010000459.1:0-29804 GCA_031363705.1 Bacteroidota bacterium | reverse complement strand
CCCCCTCTCCCCTTGGAGAGGGGCCCGGGGGTGAGGTAACATCCATCAAAATCCGCCAAAACCTTACATCATCCCTAAAAAAATCTTCATTTACTCCTGGCATTACATGAATTACTTCTGCCGTTACATAAGTTAGTCCTGACGTTACGAATGGCAGTCCTGGCGTTACATTTCTTAGTCCAAATGTTACGCATGATAATCACAGGTATGCGACAGATGATCCCGGCATAACACATCGTAGTCCTGCGGTTACGCGCATTAGTCACAGCATTACAACTCCTAATCCAAATCATACTTCAGTTACTCCTGCCGTTACATGAGCTAATCCCAACCTTACGTGAATTAATCCTTGCGTTACATTTCATTATCACAACAAAACATGCATTAACACCATCGCTACCTACTTTAAACACAAGCTTACATACACCTGCACCACATTTTAATATCCATACTTTAATTATTACTTAATTAAAAGTCTTCACACATTATCTTGCTCGCCCTTTTTTATAAAACACTATTCATTTTATTAAGCTTTACATTTCAAATAATTTAAAGCTCCATTGGCATAAAAATAGTTATCAGCCATTGCGTAAATACAGCTTATGAAATTCAAAGTAAAAGACACCTGGCAGCTGCTCAAAACAGCTTTTAAATCCTGGAATGAAAAAGATCCCTTCCGCGAAAGCGCCATCATTGCTTACTATGCCATCTTTTCGCTGCCTGCATTACTGGTTATTGTAATTGCAACTGCAAGTTTATTTTTTGGCAGAGAAGTAGTTACCGGCACTATACACGACCAGATTGCTGCAACAATGGGAAGCGACACTGCCAACCAGGTTAAGGAAATGATTCTTAATGCGAGCAAAACCAAAGAGTCAGTGCTGGCAAGTATTATCGGAGTTATCACTTTACTGGTTGGTGCCACCGGAGTATTTGCTCAGTTACAGAAATCATTAAATATAATTTGGGAAGTGAAAGCCGATCCCAAAAAACAAGGAATACTTCAGACATTAAAAACCCGGTTGTTTTCATTCGGGCTCATTGTATCCATTGGATTCTTATTACTTATCTCGCTCGTTGTTACTTCTGTCTTGTCAGTTTTAAGTAATTGGATGAAAGCTCACCTTCCTGATTTCATGATGTATATTTTCCTCATACTTAATTTTCTTGTTTCATTTGGTGTAGTGGTAGTGTTGTTTGCATTAATGTTTAAAGTATTACCAGATGCAAAAATTAAATGGAAGCATGTGTGGGTGGGTGCCCTGTTTACCGGTTTACTTTTCGAACTTGGAAAATTTGCATTAGGACTTTATTTCGGCAAATCAGAACCAGGGTCAGTATATGGCGCTGCAGGTTCCATAGTGCTCATACTTTTATGGGTATCTTACTCATCAATGATATTATTTTTTGGTGCAGAGTTTACAAAAGCACATGCTAATCATGTGAGTGGAGCAATTCCTCCTACTGAGATAGCTAAGAAAGAACCGGGAAGAGAGAGTTAAGTTTAATTTAATTTTCTATGAGAAATTTATTATTCGTCCAGCATGTCAATCTTCTCCAGCAATTCTTCAAAATCTTCTTCACCTGAAAAATCTTTTTTAATCTGCTGAATCAATGCCTGCGCAATTTTCAATTCTGTATTGCGGACTTCGAGATAACGTTCTTCGGTAATTTTATTATGCTTCAATGCCATAATCTTAAAATCATCAGCAATCTCAGTTAAAAAACTTCTGCACACAATCTCCATCAGCGTATAAAACAAATAAACTTCCGCTCTTGAAAGCCTGATTTTTGAATTAGGTTCTGTCCGTTCAATCTTTGCAGCAAATTCAGCCACCTCACTGCGTTCAATAATTTCAAGCATATCCGCTCTTCGCTGCAGGTCATACTTATTCTGATAAAAAATAAACTGGAATGAAGCAGCAATGGATTTGATAAATAACTTCAACTCTTCACTCACTGAAATCTCGATGTGATCGGGGCGTTTTGTAGCTTGCAATGGAATTAATTTTTTTAGTATTACAAAAGTAAATTTTTAAGTACACAATCAATCGTTAATAAAACCATTGTTGTGCTATAGATTTCAGCAACACTGCTTCCTATCTTTGTAATCTGCCTCCGGCATTGCACAAAAGCTAATAAATCGGGGGCAACTTCGTTTAATATATTGCGTATAAAATTTGATAAATATTTAAAAATGACATTGCGTGTATTACCTCTTAAATTATTTCTGTTAGCCGGTGCCTGTTTTGCTGCAAGCTGTGGCCGCGTACAAACAGCAGAAGCACAACAACCACCATTGAAAGTTGATAACTTAACAATCAGTAAAGTAGTGGTGAGTCTTGAACAAACACAAAAGATGACGTTTGTAAACAATTCTTCATTTTATGCTGAGGGTTACGATACGCTGACACAACCCCGTTTATGGAAACAGGTCATTTGCCTTTCTCCTGATTCATGTATCATCAATGTGGCTTCCTCCCGCATACCATTGGTAACATCCAACTATCGCGCATGGATGGCACAATCAGAGAATGAAAAAACTTTATTCAAACGATCTGTTTGTAATACCTGCGGAATTGATACCAATGCAAACCTGTATGTTACTGCCGGCAAAAAAGAATTTTATGAGCATCGAAAAACACTTCCTTCCATTTCAAAAGCTGTAAAAGCATTTATGGATTATGGGGTTGATCCCTGGTATGCACAAACAATTTTATTAATTGAAAGTCCGGGAAAAGTAAGTCAGAAATCATCAGCGGGTGCTTTGGGTCCCTTTCAATTAATGCGCAGTGTTGCGATAAAATACGGATTACGAATAAATAAAAAAGTGGACGAGCGCACTGATCTTAACCGTTCAGCTTACGCAGCGTCAAAGTTGCTGAGTACCATTTGCATTCCTAAAGTAAAAGAGATGTTGGATTCACGGCATATCGCTTACAAGGAAACAGATACATGGTTCCGGTTAATGGTGTTACATGCTTATCATGCCGGTGCAGGCAATTTAAGTTGTGCTATTAATATGTTAAATCCCACAAAAGGTGGAAGACAAATAATTCTTGATTTATGGAAAACGGAATGCCGTGGATTTAAAAACGAGTCGCAAAACTATTCGCAGATCGCGCTTGCATCCATTCTCACATTTGAAGATATTCTGAATAAAGATAAAGACACCGTTTTTCTGGTTCAGGGCGATCGCACTTATGATCTGTATAAAAGAAAGCATGAGAAAGGCATGGCTGCTGTTAACGATTTGATGGAATGCATTCATCAGTATGAAAATGATTTAGTGGATGGAACCATTCACATTGATTATTTTATGAAACGTGTTAGTAAGCTGCGCAGCGAAGTGGTGGTTTTCAATCAAAAAATAAATCCTAAAGATCCCGACTCAAAATTATTTCCCGGAGATCCTAATCGTTATATTGAATTAAGTAAGGTCTTATTAAGAAAACGCAAAGCCGAAGATGCAGTAAAGATTTTAAAGTTTAATGTGGAGAATTATCCTGAGTCTGCTGCTGCGGCTGATAGTCTTAGCAAAGCATATAAAATAACCGGTAATTTTTCGATGGCTAACAAGTATGCCTCACGTTCAGCGGAATTAAAGTAGAATGGAATAAGATAAGTAAGCTTACTCAGGCAATTAAGCGTTTGCTAAATTGCCTTTGTTTTTTAATGGTTTGCTCCATCATTTTTTTACCCTCAATTAATCCCATAAATTTTAAACTTAAACCCCATTCATTATGGCTATTGTATCAGAATTTAAAGAATTTATTGCCAAAGGCAATGTTGTAGATCTTGCAGTTGGTATTGTTATCGGAGGTGCTTTCGGAAAAATTGTTGACTCACTGGTTAATGATATTCTTATGCCACCAATAGGTTTGGCAATTGGTGGAGTAAACTTCAGCGAGCTTAAAATGGTTATCAAAGCGGCCAGTGTGGATGCTGCCGGCAAAGCTGTTAACGCAGTAACTGTTAATTATGGCGCATTTATACAAAGTGCAATTGTATTTATTATTGTAGCATTTGCAGTTTTCATCTTTGTGGTAAAACCAATGAATGCAATGAAAAGAAAGAAAGAAGCACCTGCTCCTCCACCGGATGTATTGAGCAAAGATCAGCTTCTACTTACTGAAATACGTGATTTGCTAAGGAAATAAAAATTCTACTTTTTAACTGATTGCCTGTTTTTCTACCTGCTTCTTCATCCACTCAGTGGTAACAGAACCAGGTCGTTCAATCGGCACACCCAAAGCACGATCCCAAAGCAGGCTTGTGAGTACTCCTATTGCACGCGATACTCCAAAAAGCACTGTGTAAAAATCATACTCCACTAATCCGTAGTGAATCAAAAGCACACCGCTGTGCGCATCTACATTAGGCCATGGGTTTTTAATTTTTCCTGTTGACTTTAAAATATCAGGTGCAATTTCATAAAGCAATTGTACAATTTTGAAAAGCTCATCATCAGCCAGATGTGTTTTGGCAAACTCCATTTGTGCGATATAACGCGGATCAGTTTTGCGAAGCACTGCATGTCCGTAACCGGGTATTACTCGTCCTTCTTTCAAAGTTTTGTGAATGTATTCTGACATTTGTTCGCGGGTGGGAACTCCTCCGCCAAAATAATCCTGCATCTCATAAATCCAACGCACTACTTCCTGGTTTGCCAATCCATGCAATGGACCGGCAAGACCATTCATACCTGCTGAAAGGGATAAGTAAGCATCACTCAATGCGGAACCAACCAGATGTGTAGCATGTGCTGATACATTTCCTCCCTCGTGATCCACATGAATAGTAAGATATAATCGCATAAGGCTTTTCATACCATCATCATCAAAGCCTAGCATGTGAGCAAAATTTGCACCCCAGTCTAATTTTGGATCAGGTTCAATATGTACACCTTCTTTATAAGTTCTTCTGTATATATAGGCTGCAAGTCGGGGCAGACGTGCAATAAGATTCATTATGTCCTCGTAGGTAGGATCCCAGTATTGTTTTTTATTAATTCCTTTGCGATAAGCCGTATTAAAAACGCTTTCAGTTTGCATTGCGAGAATGCCCATGCTCAGCTGCGTCATTGGGTGAGTTGCTTTTGGCAACGCATCAAGCATATCAAAAACATGTTTTGGAACATGGCTTCTGCGCGCCCATTGATTACTTACTTCACGTGCATCTTCTTCAGTAGGCAGGTCGCCTGTAAGGAGCAAATAAAAAATCCCTTCAGGTAAATTTTCTCCACCTTGTCCACGGGGCAATTTCTCACGCAGTTCAGGAATCGAATATCCGCGGAAGCGAATGCCTTCTTCAGGATCGAGCTTGCTGGTTTCAGTCACCATCCCTATCATGCCCTTCATACCTCCATAAACCTGTTCAACTGTGTACTGACCTAAAACATAATTACCATGTTCTTTAACAAGTTGCCTAATTTCTTCAGCAACAGGTATGGCTTTCTCTGAGAATTTTTGTTTAATGCGATCCATTGTTTTGTTATTTCAAAAAATTTGTATTTGTAAAAGGTGGTGCGAAGTTATTAATTTGTTTACATTTTTCAGTTTTCAGTTTACGGCATTACGAATGTAAGAGCCATGAGTTAAACCGTAAACTGTATGCCTGAAACGTTTCTATTTTCAATCACCGATACTCCTTTGCCCATTGATTCTTTTACCCTCCTGTCTTTTATATCAAGTTGTAAAATTAAGATGATAAGTGTTAATAAAAAAGCTGCAATTATAAGAACCCAGGCAATAGTTTCTATCGTTTTACTGGCTTTCTTTTTAGAACTCACACGTTTGGTAACACGGATTCGTTTGCGGACTTTTATTCGTTTGCGCCTGCGTCCCTGCTTTAGTGGTTCACCCACGGATATTTCTCCGGGAACCGTATTATATTCTTCCTCTTGATCCGGCTCTTCAGGTTTAGTATTTATCATCTCCATTAAAAAAATAGTTAACGAATATATAAAAAATTGCGACCGTTAAAGATGGCAGAGTCACCAAGCTCCTCTTCTATTCTTAATAATTGGTTATACTTTGAAATCCTGTCAGAGCGAGACAAGGAACCTGTTTTTATTTGTCCTGTATTTAAAGCCACTGCTAAATCAGCAATTGTTGAATCCTCTGTTTCTCCCGAACGATGACTCATTACGGCAGTGTAAGCATTTTCCTTTGCCATTGTTACTGCATTTATTGTTTCTGTAAGCGATCCGATCTGATTTACTTTAACAAGAATGGAGTTGGCAATATTTTCATCAATACCTTTTTGCAAGCGCTTTACATTGGTAACAAATAAATCATCTCCTACTAATTGTATTTTATCACCCAACACTTTTGTCAGTTCACTCCATCCTTTCCAATCATCTTCAGCCAGACCATCTTCAATAGAGATGATCGGATATTTATTACACCATTCTTTCCAGAAAGAAACCAGCTGCGATGAGGTCATTTTATCACCTGTTGATTTTTTAAAAATATACATTCCGCTTGCTTCATCATAAAATTCTGTGGTGGCTGCATCCATTGCAATAAAAACATCTTTGCCTGGAGCGTAACCAGCTTTTTCAATTGCTTCAATTACGATCTGTATTCCTTCTTCGTTTGATTTTAAATCAGGTGCAAAGCCACCTTCATCACCCACGTTAGTACTCATGCCTTTGGATTTAAGTACATTCTTTAACGTGTGAAAAATTTCAGCACCCATTTTTAAAGACTCTGCGAATGAATCAGCTCCAGTAGGCATAATCATGAATTCCTGAAAATCTATACTGTTATCAGCATGCGCTCCTCCATTTAAAATATTCATCATGGGTAATGGAAGTGTATTTGCATTTACACCACCCACATACCTGAATAATGGAATACCACTGTGAATTGCAGCAGCTTTTGCAACTGCAAGTGATACGCCTAAGATCGCATTTGCCCCAAGGTGAGCTTTATTTTCAGTACCGTCAAGCTTATTCATTAACCTGTCAATTGTTGATTGCTCAAAAACAGAATGACCGCGTAATTCTTCAGCAATTGCAGTATTGACATTGTTTACTGCTTTAGTTACTCCTTTACCCAGATAACGTTTTTTATCATTATCGCGTAGCTCTACTGCTTCATGCTTACCTGTGGATGCACCTGAAGGAACTGCAGCACGGCCTAATACTCCGCTTTGGGTAATAACATCCACTTCAATAGTTGGATTGCCACGTGAATCGAGTATTTCACGTGCGTTGATATCGGCTATATAACTCATTTGGAATTTTTATTTAGCGCGAAAATAATGCAAATGTGATTGACAGATTGAAGTATGGATATTAAGCTTAAATTCATTAAGAGGATAGTATCTTTGTTTTGTGAAAAACCAGGGTTTTCTTAAACAACTCCTTTCTTTTATTCTTGCTGTTGTAGTTTTTATTTCATCTGCCGGCTTTGTGAGTGTTCAGCATTTCTGCAATATGTCAGGCAAACATGAAGTTGTTCAGAAGACTTGCAGTTGTGATGATAATTGTGAAAATCAAAGTGCTGATAATTGTATTAGCGGTTCATCTTGTTGCTTTGAAAAAGCAAGTTATTTTATCAATGCAGTTGCTTCTTTTGAACTTAAGTCAACAAAGACATTTTTTTCTTTAGCATTAATAAAATTTGGTTACGATAATTTTTCATTAAATTTTACTTCGCATTCCAAGAAGGATTTTTTAATTCGTGATAAATATCAACCTCCCCTTTCGGGAAGAATTTTATTACTTCAAAAAAGCTCATTGCTGATTTAATTTTTGTGCAGAGCACAAAACGTTCGCTTACATACTTTGCGTATTTGTATTTCATTCACAAAAACTTTTTTATAAATCATCAATAAACAAAAATGAAAAAAAATATTTTATTATTAATAATACTTACCTGCTTCAGCTACATTACAAGAGCACAGGTGGTGAAAGGTCGTGTGCTCGAAGAAGTATCTGATAAAAAAGCACAACCTGTTATCGGTGCAAATATTCATTGGTCAGGCACTTCTATCGGAACGGTAACTGATAATAACGGCTACTTTGAACTAAAGGTTGTTGATTCTGTAATGAGAATTTTAATTGTGCAATATGTTGGCTATTCACCTGATACTATTCATACACATAATCCTTCAAAGTTTATTGAAGTTCATCTCAGGAAATCTAAAACGCTGAAAGAAGTTCAGGTAAAAGGTAAACGGGAAACAACGGTTGTTTCCACCATTCAGCCACGTAACACTGAACTTATAACTTCAGGAGAGTTATTGAAAGCAGCGTGTTGCAATTTATCTGAGAGCTTTGAAACAAATCCTTCCATTGATGTCAATTATACAGATGCAGTAACTGGTGCAAAAGAAATTCAGATGCTTGGCTTGTCAGGAATTTATACGCAATTGCTTACAGAAAATATTCCAACACTAAGAGGGTTAGGTTCTATTTATGGATTGACATACATTCCCGGTCCATGGATGGAATCAATTCAGATTAGTAAAGGGGCGGGTTCGGTTTCAAATGGATACGAGGCTACCACAGGTCAAATAAATATTGAGTTTAAAAAACCTGAGGATAATGACGAGAAATTTTTTTTGAATCTTTTTACTGATAGTTATGGACGTGTTGAAGCAAATACAATTAACACTGTAAAGCTGAATAAGCAATGGAGTTATATGCTCATGCTACATGGCGATTATTCACCTGTTAAAAACGACCGCAACAATGATGGGTTTCTTGACATGCCTTTATCAAAGCAACTTAATATGTACAACCGCTTTCGTTATCACAGCGGAAAAAAATTAGAAGGTCAGGCTGGAATCAAAGCAATTATTGAAGACCGGATTGGCGGACAGGTAAAGTTTAATGAAGATAATGATAAAGGAACAACCAATGCTTATGGAATAGGTGTGAAAACAAGAAGACTGGAAGCTTATACAAAAACAGGTTTGGTTTATCCTTCAAAGACATACAAGAGCATGGGCTTGCAGCTATCAGCAACGTATCATGATCAGCAATCTTATTTTGGTTTGAAAGAATACAACGGAATACAAAAATCATTTTATGCAAACTATGCTTACATAACAATTATTAAAAACACCAATCATAAAATAAAATCAGGTGTTGACTACAAGTTTGATAATTATGATGAAAGCTATAATAAGTTTAACACTAACTCCACTGAACAAGTGCCTGGTGCGTATGCTGAATACACTTTTGATTACAAGGAAAAATTCGGATTGATTGCAGGATCGCGCATTGATTATCACAATAAGTGGCACTGGATTTACACTCCGCGGCTACACATGAAATACAACTTTACTCCCGATATTATTGTGCGTGCTTCAGGCGGAAAAGGGTTCAGAACTCCACATGTTTATGCTGATAATATCGGTGTGATGGCAAGCTCCAAGTCTTTGATTATGCTAGAAGAAATCAAACCTGAAATCGCCTGGAACACAGGTGCAAATATTGCTGTGCGTTATAAATTATTTGATCACGAAGGCTCCTGGAGTGTTGATTATTACTACACCAATTTTGAAAACCAGTTGATCGTTGATCAATACAGCAATCCTTTTGCAGTTTTGTATTATAATTTAAGAGGCACTTCTTATGCAAACAGTTTTCAAACAACACTCACTTATGAATTGGTGGAAGGATTTTCTGTGAAACTTGCTTATAAATTAGATGATGTTCACACCAATTACCTTTTTGTAAAATCAATAGCCAAGCCTATGTTAGCTAGAAATAAAGGTTTGGTAAATGTTGCTTACATAACTCCACGCGAAAAATGGAGAATGGATGCAACAGCACAACTGGAAGGTGCCAAGCCCTTGCCTATACAAAGTGGTGAAAATTCAGTGACGTTTGTAAAAGAATATTCGCCCTCGTTTGTAATGTTAAATGCACAAGTAACTAAAGTATTTAAGAAATGGGAATTGTATGGAGGTGCAGAAAATATTTTAGGATACACACAAAAAAATCCCATCATCAGTGCTGCAAATCCTTTTAGTAACGATTTTGATGCGACCAATATCTGGGGACCGGTAACAGGTCAGAAGTTTTATGTGGGAATGCGATTATCAATTAAATAAACGGACTTAAACCTCGGAGGTTTCAAAAAAAACAAAATCAAAAACTCATGAAAAAAATAAAAGTTTTAATTTTAACATTACTGATTTCAACAACTTATCTATTTGCACAAAACGATACTGCAAGAATTAAAACAAGTGCTGTATGTGAAATGTGCAAAGAACGAATCGAACATGATCTGAACTTTGAGAAAGGTGTAAAGTCTTCAACTTTGGATGTAGATACCAAAGTGGTTACCATTATTTTTAATCCACAAAAAACAAATCTCAACAAACTGCGTAAGGCTGTTACTTTAATTGGTTATGATGCAGACGATATGCCTGCTGATGACAAAGCTTACAAAAAGCTTCATTATTGCTGCAAGAAAGATTCGCATAACAATGAATAGATAAATTTGCTGATCATTGTCACCCCTGACAGGGTTTAAAACCCTGTCAGGGGTATCAAAAAATATGACACGAATACTCAGGTTTATCTACACGCTTTACTGCATCATTCCATTTGCCGTTTCCTTTTTAATTTTCGTACCGTGCTATTTCCTGATCTTTAATTTTTGCTCGAAGAAAAAAGCACCTCATATTGCACATTCGCTCTCACGAATTTGGGCAGCTACATTATTTGTGTTTTTCTTTATCAGGATAAAAATAAAAAACAAACAATTTATTGATCCAGAGAAAACGTATGTGTTTGTTGCCAATCATGTTTCGTTTTTGGATATTCTATTGTATGCACGTTCATGTAAAAACACATTCCGGTTTTTATCTAAAGCTGAACTTGCCAAAGTTCCATTGATGGGTTATGTGATAAAAAATCTTTATATCACCGTTGATCGTGGTGATAAAAAAGACCGTTCAAAAAGTCTGGATAAAATGAAAGAAAGTTTGGATGAAGGCATTTCTGTTTTTCTGGCCCCTGAAGGCACACGTAATAAAACAGAACAGCCATTACTTGATTTCAGGGAAGGATCATTCAGGCTTGCCATTAAAGCACAAGTTCCGCTTGCCATTTTAACAATTAAAAATTCGCAAAAACTTTTATCACCTCACCGCCCTTTGGAAATGCGACCGGGAATTATTTATGCTGAGTGGAGTGAGCCGATTGATACAAGTAACCTTGGTGAAGAAGATGTTACTACGTTAAAAGAAAAAGCAAGAGATACAATGCTTGAAATTTTAAACAGGCATTAAGTTTTTTAAGCTTCAGAATAATTACTTTCACAGGATGAAACATATTTTCTTATTTACACTTTTTATCTGTGCTTCAATTTTTTTAAGTTCCTGCAAACGTGATAATAGTCTCGCATCAAAACATTTCAAAACCGAAAATGTAATTATCATTCTTATTGACGGACCACGATACTCTGAGACATGGGGTGACAGCACACATCAGTTTATTCCCGGTCAGGAATTAATGAGTAAAGAAGGAGTAGTCTTTACCAATTTTAATAATGAAGGCACTACCAATACAGTGAATGGACATACCGCTATCACCACAGGTTATTACCAAAACCTTGACAATTCAGGAATGGAAAAACCTGCACATCCTTCCTTGTTTCAATTATATCTTGAAAACAAAAAAACATCAGCTGATGACGCTTGGATAATCTCATCGAAAGATAAACTACAGGTGTTGAATGATTGTACTGATAGTGAATATGAAGGTCATTTTGTTCCCCATACTGATTGTGGTAACAACGGATTGTTTACTGGTTATCGCGAAGATTCGGTTACATTTATAAATGCGATTAATATATTGAATAGTGTTCATCCGCACGTGGCTTTTATCAGTTTCAAACAACCCGATTCGTATGGTCATGCAAATGACTGGAACAACTATCTGATCAGTTTGAAACAAAGCGATGATTACACTTTAAAAATATGGCAGTTTATTCAAAATGATCCTAACTATAAAGATAAAACTACCGTGTTTGTTACCAATGATCACGGTCGTCACCTGGATGGAGTAAGTGATGGATTTGTATCACATGGTGATAGCTGTGCGGGTTGCAGGCATATCATGTTACTTGCCGCAGGTCCTGACTTTAAAAGAAATATCACTGTTGACAAACATTATGAACTGCGGGATATAAATGCAACCATTTCTTACCTGTTAGGTTTAAAAAACCGTGGTGAGGGAAAAATAATAGCTGATCTTTTCGAATAAAAACTCTTCTTCTTTTTCTCACCTCTTCAAGGGTTTTGAACCCTTGAAGGGTTGAATAAGAGCAATAAAAACTACATTTGCATCAAATATTATTCTTTATGAGTTTAGAAAAAATTGTTTCGATTCCGGGTATGTCAGGCTTGTATAAAGTGATTGCCCAAATGCGCAATGGTGGATATGTGGTTGAATCTTTAACAGACAAGAAAAGATTGCCGATTGATGCGATGCACAGAGTGTCAAAGCTCCAGGACATCAGTGTTTACACAGTGGAAGGAGATATGCCTTTAAGAGAAGTTTTCCTGAAAATGAAAGAGCACGATGCTGAAGCTTCAAAAGTTACCCCCAAATCAGAAGGTGCTGAATTAAGAACTACGTTTAAAAAAATTGTTCCCAATTTTGATGAGGAACGGGTGCACATATCTGATATCCGCAAGATGATAAGCTGGTATGGTTTATTAAAAGACATCGTAGACTTCAAGGAAGAAGTGAAGGAAGAAGAAGTAAAAGAAGAAACAGGAGCAGCAGTAGCAACAGTTGCAAAACCAAAGGCAAAAATTGCAAAAGCAAAAAAAGCTGATACTGAAAACAGCAGTGAAGAAAAACCTGCAGCGCGTAAAAAGGCAGCAAAGAAATCCGCATCCTGATTTATTTAACTTTAAACCTGAAACTTTAAACTTTAAACTCTTTTTCTCTTGATAGCCGATAGCAAAACGATTGAACCATCACAAGGCAGAAAATTTCTTCCTGCTAAATTTGATACCGATAGCTGGGAAGAGATTTCAAAATATTTTGACAATCTTATTCAGCGAAATTTAAAAACTGTGGATGACCTGAATCAATGGTTACATGCTCGCAGTGAGATTGAAGCAGCTTTACAGGAAGATTTGGGCTGGCGTTACATCCGCATGAGTTGTGACACTGCTAACGAATCATTTTCGAAATCATTCAATTATTTCGTAGGAGAAATACAACCTAAAATTTCAACAGTCAGCAATGATCTTGATAAAAAATTACTTTCATCACCCTTGCTTTTGCAGATAAAAGACCGTGCTTTTGAAATCTACTTAAGACAGGTAAGAAAGCGTGCAGAAATATTCCGCGATGCAAACGTACCGTTACAGGCAGAGCTACAGCAAAAGGAACATGAGTATGCAGTAATAACCGGGGCAATGACTGTCGAAGTGGACGGTAAAGAAATTACTTTACAGCAAGCCGGAAATTATTTGCGTGGCAACGATCGTGAAAAACGTGAAGAGGTGTTTCGCAAAATAATGACAAGGCGGTTAGCAGATAAAGAAAAATTAGATAATCTTTTTGATGAATTAATTAAACTGCGTCACCAGGTGGCTATCAATGCAGATTTTGAGAATTACCGGGATTACATGTTTGCAGCGCTGGGAAGGTTTGATTACACACCACATGATTGTTTTGATTTTCATGATGCAGTGCAGAAATATGTTGTACCCATCTGTGATGAGTTGGATCGCAATCATTTGAAAAGACTGGGATATGATGAACTTCGTCCATGGGATACAGAAGTTGAAACCGGTGGCGATCATCCGTTGCATCCTTTCAGCAATGCACAGGAGTTGGTTGCTAAAACTATTTCCTGCTTCCATCGTCTTGATCCGTTTCTTGCACAATGTGTAAAAGCATTGGATGATAAAAAACGATTCGATCTGGAATCACGTATTGGTAAAGCTCCGGGTGGATACAATTACCCTTTGTATGAATCAGGGTTGCCATTTATTTTTATGAATTCAACAAATACTTTGCGTGATCTGGTAACCATTGTGCATGAAGGTGGACATGCGGTACATTCAATTGTTACAAAAGACCTGGAATTGGTTGATTATAAAAATCTTCCTTCAGAAGTAGCAGAACTTGCTTCCATGAGTATGGAATTGTTATCAATGGAATACTGGGATGAGTTCTTCAGTGACCCATCAGATCTCAAGCGTGCAAAAAGACAACACCTGGAAAAAGTGATTGAAGCCTTACCATGGATTGCTGCAGTAGATAAATTTCAGCATTGGATTTATAGCAATCCCACTCATACCGCAGCTGAAAGAAGATATGCATGGGTTTCCATTTACAAATCATTCAATGGAAACGTTGTAAACTGGGAAGGGCTCGAAGACATCCAGGCAAATATCTGGCAACGTCAGTTACACATTTTTGAAGTCCCTTTTTATTACATTGAATATGGATTTGCACAGCTTGGCGCAATTGCAGTTTGGCGTAATTATAAAATCAATTCATCAAAAGCATTAAAACAATACATTGATGCCCTTTCACTTGGATACACAGCAACCATCGGTGACATTTATAAAACAGCAGGTATCAGCTTTGAGTTTTCAGGAGCATACATTCGTGAGCTTTGTGATTTTGTTAAAGAGCAATTGAAGCCCTTGAATGATTAGCTCATCAGGTGAAATAAATGCTTCATAAAATATTGCTTTAGAGGTTGTAACTTTCCCTATTCTTTTCCGTATAATAAAATTCTATTAACCAAAAGTGAACACAAGCCAGTTTTACATTCTTCTGATAGCCGCTGCTATTGTGCCTGCTTTCACCTGGCTGATTATCCGGTTACGTAAGTTAACCGCTGAAGTAAACCGGGAAAAATCTTTTACTGATTTATTTGAACAGCAGGAAGAAGCATGGTTCATCTTTGACGGAGAAAGTTTAAACGCTAAAGAAGCTAACCAGAAAGCGCTGAATATGTTTGGCATTTTCAAAAAAAACAAACTGCGTGAATTTTCTTTCAAAACTTTATTTAATGTTTCCCTGCCTGATGACGAAGCAAATTTGCTTTTACATGCTGTGGACAATCATACTTTTAACAATAAATCGCTGGAGTGCATAAGCCGTTTGGGAAGAGTTTTTCATGCAAAGGTTTCTGTAAACAGGATAAATGAAGGGGATTTATTTTGCAGGATCTCTGAAACTCCTTTAGCGATAGTACATCATTCAAGTCAAAATCATGAGCCGGTTTCTCCACCACCCCCTCCTGCTCCAACTTCTATTCAAACCAAAACAAATAACGAAATGAACATTGCACCATCCGCCATTCGTATCTCAAAAAACATTCAGTTAAGTGATGATTCATCAGGTCAACTGTTAATTAATGATCAGCAACAAATCATTAAAGTAAATTCAACTATCTGTAAATGGTTGAACTATCAACCTGATCAGTTGCAACTTTTTACTGTGAGAGATATCACTCATCATGAAGATGTTGCACACGACATGCTTGTTAAACTTTTCAATGATGACATGATCACCGTTTCAGGTGAACGAAGATTGTTGCCACGTGATGGCGAACCGGTATTTGTACGATATCGTGCTGCAAGAACAGCACCTGATTCAGCAATTATTTATTTTGAAAATTTTACAGAGAAAAAAGAACATGACCGGTTGCTGGGACAAACAAAGGAAAACCTGAGCGCTCTCATTGAAAATACTACTGAGGCAATTTTTGCTGTTGATGTTTTATATCAGATCACTGTAATCAATTCTGTTTTCCAAAAATTATTTTTAAGAAAATTTGGAATCGAATTAAAGGAGGGAGATTCAATCATCGAAAAGTTACCGTTGAAAGAACGTGCTGAATGGAAACAAAAATTTGAACAGGTGGCACGTGGTGCTATTCTTACTTATGAAACAGAAGAAGAAGCTGATGATAAAACAAAATCTTATTTTGAGATCAGTTTATATCCTGTGAGTTCTTCTGATGGCTTAATAACCGGTATCAGCTACTTCGCTAGAAATAATACGGAGAGAATAAATCAACAACGCGAATTAGAACTTGCAAAGGATAAGGCGGAACAGGCAACTGCGGCAAAATCTTTTTTTCTTGCCACAATGAGTCATGAAATACGCACTCCTTTAAACGGACTGATTGGTCTTGCGGATTTATTGCGTACTTCCGGCAAACTGGATCCACAACAGAATAATTATGTAAATAAAATTTTGCAAAGTGGTGAAACATTATTGCAGGTGGTGAATGACGTGCTCGACTTTTCGAAGATAGAAGCAGAAATGATGCAACTTGAGAAAGCACCTTTTCCATTAGAGCATTTAATTAATGAATCATTGGATGTTCTCTCTATTAAAGCACAGGAAAAAGGATTGGTGCTCAAATGTAATATTCAACCCAATGTTCCGCATATTATCAGCAGTGACAAAGGAAGATTAAGACAAATACTGACCAACTTAATTGGCAATGCAGTTAAATTTAGCGATAAGGGAGAAATCAGAGTAGATGTAAAACTACTGGGAGAACAAAACAAGGAAGTAGAACTTCAGTTTGCGGTTTGCGACTCCGGCATAGGCATTCCCGCAGACCGTATAGAAAATTTATTTAAGCCCTTTAGTCAGGCTGACAGAACCACTTACAGAAAATTTGGAGGAACAGGACTTGGTTTAACAATAAGCAAACAAATTGTAAACCTGATGGGTGGTCGTATTTGGGTAGAGAGTAAACCCAATGAAGGTTCTGTTTTTTACTTTACGATACTTGCAAACAAAGGTGAGTTGCCGAATGCATATACAATCCCTGCTTTTGCAAAAAACCAGGTGCGTGATAACATTGCCATTGCAAAGCAATTTCCATTACGCATTTTGGTTGCAGAGGATAATGATATTAATCAGTTGCTGGTAAAAAATATTTTAAAGCAGTTGGGTTACGATGCAGTGATGGTGAGCAATGGATTGGAAGCATTGGAGACCGTACGAAAAGAAATGTTTGATATTGTGTTGATGGATGTGCAGATGCCCGAGATGGATGGACTGGAAGCCACACGCAGTATCCAACAGGAAATTTCAAAAGACAGGCAGCCAATTATTATAGCTATGACTGCCTTTGCAATGGATGAAGACAAGCAGCGTTGCCTGGATGCAGGTATGCAGGATTATATTTCAAAGCCAATATTAATAGAAGACATACAACATATAATTATGAAGTGGAGCGATATACCCGGAAAGAAAAATGATGGAACAAGATTCTTTGAAGAAGTAGAATTGATTGACCCAAATGCACTCAGCAGATTAACATCTATAGCTGAACACACAGATGTAGGATTTCTGACACAGGTGATGAACATGTTTTTATCACAGGCGCCACTAAGCATAACGGATATTATTGAATCATACCGTGCAGAAAATTACACTGCAATGTGGCAGAGCGCACATAAATTAAAAGGAACGTGTATCAATATGGGCGCTAAGCGACTTGGAGAAGTTTGCAGACAGATTGAAATCAAAGGAAAAAATATGCAGATGAATCATCTGAAAGAATATGTTTCAGAGTTAGAGCATGTGTATAGATTAACGGTGGATGCTTTGCAGGAGAAAACTACTTTTAATTAATACCTCCCTTCTGTTTTCTATTTTTGCCCCGTGAAGAAAGAAGATTACATCAAATATTGGAAAACGAATGCTGATAAAGACTGGAAGCGTGTAAATCTCCTTTTTAAAAATCATGATTTTGTTTTTGCTCTTTTTTGTGCTCATCTTACTCTTGAAAAACTGCTGAAGGCACATTGGGTAAAAGACAACTTTGAAAATCATCTTCCGAAAATCCACAATCTTGTTTATCTTTTAGCACATACAAATTTGAATATTGCGGAAAGTGATCAGGCTTTTCTTGAACAAATGAATTTATTTCAGATCGAAGGACGCTATCCTGATTATCAAAATAATCTTCATAAGGCATATAATTCAGTTCAAACAAAACTTATTATTTCTAAAGCAGACAAGATAAGAAAATGGCTACTCAAAGGTTTATCATAAAACAGTTAGAGAAAATAATTTCTGAAATAATGAACTCGGGAATCAATATTCAAAAAGCATTTTTATTTGGCTCCTATGCTAAGAATACACAACATAAATGGAGTGATATTGATCTTGCATTAGTATCTGATCAATTTTCAGGAATGGATTTTCATGATGTAGGCATGATCAGCAAAATATTAATAAAATATCCTACACTTCTTATTCAACCGCGTACTTACAAATCATCTAATTTTTCCCCGGAGAAAGATCCAATTGTTGAAGAGATTATCAAGACCGGAAGGGAATTAAAAATAAAGAAGTAACCATCCGGATTTTACTCTCTTTCAATTATAATTTTCCTGCTAAACATTCCTTCTCCATTTTGAACTGAGAGAAAATAAAACCCTGTCGGGATGGTTGAAACGTTTAACTCAACATGACTATCATTAAAATTCTTTTCTAATATTTTTCTTCCTGTATTATCAGTAATAAATATTTTTCCAGAAGAAATATTGGCAAGTTGAATATTAATTTTATCAATTGCAGGGTTAGGATAAAAGGAGAATTGATTTTGTGATTGAGTAACCGGAATTGTAGTAACGACACCTGACGTATCTCCATTTTTAATATAACCTATCAAGTGCTCTTCTCCGCCATGCTCAAAAAAAATGTATGAATAATCAGTTTGTCCTAATCCAACTTTATATTTTAACTCAGAAGTTCTTAACCAAGCACCATTATTATTTAGATCAATAATATTCATCAGGTTAGCTATTGAATCATCAAATATGTAATTGTTATAAAAGGAATTATTTCCGTATGATTTTGAGAATACACCGTTGCTGTCAATCGCTAATACAGCATAATCATAAGTGGTATCCAAAATAAATAAGGCTGGATCATAATAATAAAGACTCAATCTGTAATAGGTATTTACCAACTGATGATTATAAAAATTTGCAAAATGCCTGGTCGAATCATAATATTTCAAAGTTCCCGAAATTTGAAAATTGAATTGAAAGGAGTTATAATATCCCCACTCTAATCCTGTAAAATCATAAGACACAGAATCAAGATAAACATTCTTACTTGTGATGATATATTGCCTGTCATGATGAAAGAAAACCGGGGGTATCGCAGAAGCGTCAAAATATCCTCCTCTGTAATGAAACACATCCCCCACATTAAAATCAAATATTTCCCAAAACCCCGAAACTTTTTCTCCAACATTTGCTCCTTCAATACCTGCTAAACGATAATAAGAATTTTGTCCATATAAATGAGGATATTGAAGTATGCCATAATTCATCGATAGCTTTATTGTGTCACCACTTGTAAATAAAATTGTTTTTACAGAATCAATATTTCCAAAAACAGAATCAGTGGCAACTGCAATAACCTGTGCCGTGATATTATTAATTGAATCAAAAAGCCAGGTATCATTTAAAGCAGCCATTGAGTTGATCACAATTTTTGCAGTATCATTAAAATAAAAAATCCCATTGGCAAGTTCAGTAACTTTTATTTGTAAAAACTGTGGTTGGTTTTTTAATGCATAACATGAATCGCAAGGATTAGGTCCGCCAAGTGAAGCGGTGCAGGTATCGCAATGGATTACAATTCTGTTCAGATAAGAAACCGAATCACCATTTATTATTTCTGTAGAATCAATCCAGATGGTGTTGGTGATGAATGCTGATGCATCAAGTTTATAATTGTATTTCCAACCCATATCAATCGGTTGCCAGTCTTGTGCAAAGCAAAAGCTTGAACTGAAAATAAAAATTATTAAGGAATTTTTTATACAGGCTAAGGACATGTGCTGGAGTTTTTAATCAAAGTAAAGATAGAATTGTTTAACTAAATGATTTATTCATTCGTTAATTTTTTTTCCGGTTAGTTTTGTCAATAAATCAGTAATAAGTTATTTTATCTTAAAATAAAATTTTTCATTTTAAGATGCATATTAGCAGACATCAAATCCTCACTATAAAAGAAATCTGCTATGATTAAAAACAAAATTCTTATTCAGGCAAAACGACATTCTCTGCGCTTATCCATCGCAGCTTTAATATTGTCATGCACAGTAGTACATGGCCAGATCGTTCTTAACTACAGGAATCATTTAGTGCCTCCTGATATTATTTATACTTACCAGGGAGCGAATGGAGGAGTGACAGTACCCACTGCCGGAGCGAATCAAATATGGGACTACAGTTCACTTGTTAACGCTGGGTACACCATCTCTCAGCCTTATATACCCGAAACTAATCCTGCTTTTTCAGGTAACAGAAGACAACAGATTTTTAGTGATCACTTTGGTGCAGGATTTTATGCGAATACTTACCTGCATCATAAAGTCAACGGATCGCGCCTTAGCACCACCGGAGCAAGTGTTAATCGTTCTGCTTATTCCTTGATCAGCATAACCGGCAACAACAATGATTCAATTATTCTATTGTCACAAAATATTTTTTATAGCGGCAATAAATTAACCATGCGCTACCCGGTGCATTATTTATCTGGTTGGTTATGTAATTATAATTATGAGGTTAACCTGCAGATTTCACTCGCTGCTGAAGGTCTTCATCATGCTCCATTAAAATACACTACAAAAGTTAATATCATAAACAATGTAACAGGATGGGGAGATATGCGGATTCCTACCGTTGCAGGGCCTGGCGATTTTACTCCGTGTCTTTTATTAAAATCTTTCAGTACAAGAGTGGATAGTTTTTTTGTAAATAACGCACCTGCAAGTAATGCAGTTCTGAACGTATTGGGATTTAACCAGGCGCAAACTGCTTATCAGTTTCTATATCATTTTAAAAGGGTGGGGCTTGACCAGGATCTGGCAACATTTTATTTTACTGATTCATCCTTTAGCACGGTTGATAAAGTTATTTACGACAGAACACACTACGATCTTTATTGCAGCAATGATATATGCCATGCAAAAATGTGCCTTAACGGGAATACAGTGTGCCTCCCTTACAGTAATAATGCAGCCAACACAGCAATGTTGTTAAACCATGCACATTTGGGCGAGTGCGAACCAAACAGGATTGCAAACGAAAATTATGTAAGTGAAAATCATGCACAACTTTATCCAAATCCTTCCAGCAATCAATTCACGCTGTTGTTAAATGATGATGGTGAAACATCTGCTATTGTGACTGTGTATGATTATTGCGGAAGAAAAGTAAAGCAGCTGGAAGAATTAAATGGAATAATTGTATTTGGCAATGATTTTCTTCCTGGCGTTTATTTTACCTGTGTTGAAACAGGCGAACAAAAACAAATTTTTAAAATGATTAAGACAGAATAATTTTCAGATTTCCGTTAAAAACAGAAACCCCGAAGTAAATTATGCTTCGGGGTTTTTATTTTACAGAGGAGAAAATAATAAAAAAACGGCTGCGGAATATCTGCAGCCGTTTTGAATCAACAACAAAAACGTAAATTTATTTAACCACTATTTTTTTATGCATCCACCTGTCATCCTGCCTAACATTTAACAGGTAAGTGCCTTTGCCTTTAGAAGGCAGTTCAATGTGTTTATTATAGTCACCGGTGAAATCGGCAAACGACTCACTGAAAACTTCTTTTCCACTTGCATCAATCACAGTGATCGTTGTTTTGCCATGGGTATTTAAATGAAACTGCAGATCGAAGCTTCCTGTATTAGGATTTGGAAACACTTTAAAATCATCAGAATTTAATTGATTGCTATTAGCAGCTGTTTTTCTTTCCACTGAAGCATCCGGATCTTTATCAGCTGTTTCAAATGTATTTTCCTGATTATTTTTTGCTGCATCACCATTTACTTCATCACTGTTTTTTACTTCATCATTGTTTTTTACTTCATCATTACTTTTCACATCATAATTATTTTTCTCATCAGTTGTAATCACCATCATCCTGCAGTTTGTTTTGCTTCCGTCATTCGTAATACATTTTACTACCTTTCCATTGCCTGTAACAAATGCATTGGTACTCCAGTTTGAATTATCATCTGATCCGGTATCACCTGTTTTTCTTTTTATGATAACGCGCTTATGATTTTTATCGCCATCCACTTTAATATCAATCTTATCAAGCTCCTTGTTTATTTCATCCTTGAGTTTTTTTAAATCTTCTTTGGATATTTTAATTTCTTTAAGTGATTACTTTAAAGATTCCCTGGCTTCTTCAATTTGTTCTTTCACCTTTTCCATTTCTTTATCTAAATCACCTCGAAAAGCATCAAAGTCTTCATCATCAAAATCAAAATGAAAGGAATAATACTCATCATCAGCCTCAGGTGGTGTAGGAGGACTTGGAGGCGCAGGTTCAATTGGAGCATTCGGTGCAGAAGGAGGTGCAGGTGGAACCGGAGGTGATGGTTTATCAGTGTTATGTGATTTCATAAATGCTTCAATAGATTCTTCATCCTTTGCATCAAATGTGGTATCAATAACTGTTTTCTTTCCATTCTCTTCGGTGATAATGGTAACGCTTACCTTCTTATCATTTTTTTCTTTTTTGCTTTGTGCATGTGTGCTTTTTACAAACACAAGCAGGGAGATGGCTGCTGCCGCAATAATAATTTTTTTCATAGTTTTAATATTTTTGTCATAACAAATTTTTGATGTTGCAAAACTATATTCCCGAAAACCGGTGTGCAGTTAATTGAAAGTTAATGTGGGTTAATGGTTGGTTAATTAGCTGGCTTAAACTAAGTGATCAGCTATTTTTGCAGTGATGAATAAGCATCGCTTTCGCGTGATTGTAATATTAATGGGCATTTCACTTGCCGGCCTTATCGTGCTGCAAGCATCGTGGATACATCATGATGTTATGATCAAGCAAAAACAATTTGACCAGAGTGTGATGCTGGCACTGAATGATATTGTTGATCGCGTGGAACAACAGGAGAATATGCGATACGTGGTGAAAAATTTTATCCGCAATCGCGATACTTCTTATGTTCAGCATACAACTATTGATACTGTTCTGGATAATTTTGATTTCGATCAATGGATCACTGAACCTGAGCCACCCCCTGCTCCGCCTGTTGATTTAGATGAAGTGAAAGCTGCTGTTCACAAACATTTACATGATAACATTTTAAAAGATAAAAGTGAGTCTCCTGTTGGTGCAGGGATACCAGAACCCGCAGTTGCTCCTACTCCTCCGGTACCACCTTCAAGAACTTCACCGCAGTCTTTCAGTGAATTATCCTACCGTTTTAACACTGATTCAACAATTAATATTAAAATTGAAAATGATGTTCACCAGCATGAGGTAATTGCCATACAAACACAACGCCAGGCTGCACACTGGGATTCATTGGTGGAAGAAACAGAACAACGCGTGAAAGCGAAAATGAAAAGGTTAAACACGTTAATGCAGCGTTTTTCTTTCCAGGTATCAGAGCCAAATAAAAATCCGTTAAAGCGGATAAATCCACAAGTGCTTGATACGATTATCCGTGACGAACTATCTAACCGCGATCTGCCTAACGATTATAATTTTGCAATTTACTCCACACCTGATTCAATGCTTTATTGTAAACGCAAAGAAGATAAATCAGCATTGCTGCAAACAGGATTTAACATCCCTCTTTTCCCTCATGATATTTTTCAGCATAATGATCAGCTGTTATTGAAGTTAGATGGCAAACTAAATTTTATTTTGATGAGCATGTGGCCCATGTTACTCAGCTCTGCTTTGTTTACCGTGATTATCGTTTTCGGGTTTGCCTATACGGTGCATATTATTTTTAAGCAAAAACGGCTGGCGGATATTAAAAATGATTTTATCAATAACATGACGCATGAGTTCAAAACGCCAATAGCAACAATAGCTTTAGCCAATGAATCCATTAAAGATGAGCGTGTGTTTAGCAATCCTGAAAAATTGAATTACTACACTACTGTTATCAAAGATGAAAATCAGCGGATGCTTTTACAGGTTGAAAATGTGTTACGCATGGCACAGATTGACAAAGGTGAATTGCGGCTTAAGCAAGAAGTAACTGATATGCATGATGTGATTCAGAATGCGATTAACAAAGTGCATTTGCAGGTGGAGCAACGAAACGGAAAAACAGAACTGCATGCAGAAGCCAAAGACCACACGGTGTTTGGTGATGGTAATCATTTGCTGAATGTGGTAATTAATTTACTGGACAATGCGATAAAGTACAGTGCAGAAAATCCGGAAATAAAAATCAATACCTATAATGAAAACGGGCAGTTTATTTTAAAAGTAAAAGACAACGGCATTGGTATGACGAAGGAAACATTGAAACAAATCTTCATTACATTTTATCGCGCACAAACAGGAAACGTGCATGATGTAAAAGGTTTTGGATTGGGATTAAGTTACGTGAAAGCAATTGTTGAAGCGCACGAAGGATCAGTTACTGCCGAGAGCGAGTTAAATGAAGGAAGTACATTTACAATAACACTTCCGGTTTATCAATCGTAAATAAAATGAATCATGAGTTAAAGTATTATCCTAGCAAACATTGATTAATGTATTTCAAAATAAACCTTAATAGAAACAATTAATACCCCACCTTACACCTTATTAACTTATTCGGACTTTAAGAAGGTAATAAGGTTTGGTTCAGAGAGCTTTGTTTTCTACTAAGGTTAAAAAATAAATGACTGAATCGGTATATTTCTAAGAATATCTAAAATCATATTTTTAAACTTTCATAATGTTAAACATAAAAGCAAAAATTTTATTGGTGGAAGACGATACAAATTTTGGTAACGTGCTTCGCAATTATTTGGAGATGCAGGGATACGAAGTGTTTCTTAAACGAGACGGGGTGGAAGGCATTGAGGCATTCAACAATAAGAAATATGATTTATGTATTCTTGATGTGATGATGCCTAAAATGGATGGATTTACGTTGGCTGGAAAAATCCGAGAGATAGATAAAAAGATCCCGGTTATTTTTCTTACTGCCAAAGGAATGAAAGAAGATGTGCTGAAGGGATACAGAACCGGTGCTGATGATTACCTCACCAAACCATTTGATACCGAAGTGCTGTTGCACAAGATTGAAGTGATATTAAAACGCAGCCTTGGAGTTTTGGATATGGAAGACCAGGCTTTGTTTACAATAGGCAATTATACATTTGATTATAAAATGCGGGCTGTATCCAATGGAGATGCCATTAATACACTCTCACCCAAAGAAGCGGAATTGCTGCGGTTACTCTGCATGCATCAAAATGATTTGCTGCCCCGACAAAAAGCGCTGAAATTAATCTGGGGAGATGATAATTATTTCAACGGCAGAAGCATGGACGTATTTATAACCCGATTAAGGAAATACTTTAAAAATGATTCTCGCATAGAGATTAATACTTTGCATGGAAAAGGGATACGGTTGGTGGTGAATGATTGAAAGGGAATTATAGATTGTAGATTTTTAGTAAAGTGTTGAGAGATGCTTCCTGCGTCAGCATGACAAACCCGAAGAAATAAATTATTCGGTTAATGACACTTAAAATGTTCAAATGGCTGATGGCAGTTGTTGCAGAAATAAAGCGCCTTGCATGCTGTGGAACCAAACTGGCTGGTGAGTGCAGTATTTTTTGATTCACAAAAAGGACAAGCTAAAGGTTCAGTATTTTTTTTGCCAATAGGTATCAGGTGTTCAATGGTTAATTTTTGTGGCGGTGCAATACCATAATCTTTTAATTTTTGTTTAGTGCTTTCGCTGAGCCAGTCTGTAGTCCAGGCTGGTTTATAAATAGTTTCAATTTCGATATTGATAAAACCATGCTCACGCAATTTTTCTTTTACATCTTCTTCCATTGTTTTCAATGCAGGACAACCGCTATACGTTGGGGTGATCTGCACTTTAACAGAATCAGCATCTTTAATCTCAACATTTCGCACCACACCTAATTCAACAATACTTATTGCAGGCACTTCAGGATCGGGGATGGTTTGCAGGATATCCCATATTTGATGTGTGGATGTGATGATGTGTGGATGTGATGATATCTTCATGCAGTAATATTGTCTAAGTTAATAAAAATCTGGACATCGGTAAGTGAGCCCATCTATTAATGAGCATCAAAAAACAATCACCATTTGGTATCAGGATAAGCTCTCGGTAAAAACTGCATCTCTGCCAATAAAAAACCTAAGTGCTCGGTATGTATTCCTTTGATTCCACCTTTACTCATGAAACGTGAATCATCAGGACGTTTCAATGTTGCATCCTCCAAAACTTTATTGATGATATCATCCCACTCTTTTCGTAATGTTTTTAAATCAACAGCTAAGTTTTGACTGACCAGTGTCTGATCTGCTTCATCCGTTTCGAAAAGCTCATTGGTATAATTCCACAATTCTTCCAAAGCATTTTGTGTGCGCTCATGACTTTCATCCGTTCCATCACCTAACCTTATAATCCAGTCACTGCAATGACGCAAATGATAAGTTACTTCTTTCAAAGATTTCTCAGCGAGACCCGAAATGGTTGCATCTTTTGTTTTAGCAAGACTTTTAAAATGCAAATAAGCAAGTGCACTGTAAAAAAAAGAACGCACCATCGTCATTGCAAAATCTCCGTTAGGTTGTTCCACCAGCATGCAGTTGCGGAATTGCCTTGCATCGCGTTTAAACGCAAGATCATCATCACTACCCGCTCCTTTTAATTTTGCTGCATAACCTAAAAAACCTCGTGCCTGCCCTATTAAATCCAGCGACATGTTTGCCAGTGCAATGTCTTCTTCAAGTATGGGTCCATGGCCACACCATTCGCTTAAGCGATGGCCTAAAACCAAACTATTGTCGCCCAACCGGAGGCAGTATTCAAACAAAGCATCTTGCTCAGTCATAATTAAATCTGCTTAACACCTGTAGGTGTTTTATAAAAATTGGGTGAGCGGTAAATTTTATCATTGGCAGGATCGAAAAAAGAACCTACATCTCCAGGCGTGGATGAGGTGATACACCCGGAAGGAACTACCCATATATTCAGCGCTTCATTTCTGCGGCTGTAAACATCACGTGCATTGAGCAAAGCCATTTCTTTATCCGGTGCTTTTACACTTCCTGCATGTTCATGCGGTTCACCATTTTTTTTCTGCGTAAAGACCTCCCAGGTTTCCCAGTCTGATTTCTGAATTTCAGGATTTGGGATTTGAGATTTATTTTCAGGCATTGTTTTTTTTTCAATTAATAATTAACAATTAATAATGAAGAATTAACTATAAAATTATTCGTAACATTTGTTCCCGATACATCGGGATCGTTAATCCGTAACCAATCATGCTGCTTTACGTTGTTCTTTTTTTCGTGCATAGGCCATTGCGGCATCACGCACCCACCCACCTTTTGCATGTGCATCCTTACGCTGCTGCATGCGTAAACGATTGCAGGGTCCGTTGCCTTTTATCACGTTGTTAAATTCTTCCCAGTCTATTTCTCCGAATTCATAGTGACGTGTTTCAGCATTCCATTTTAATTTATCATCCGGAATACGTAATCCAATTGCCTCAGCCTGCGGTACTGTTCTGTCAATAAACCGCTGGCGCAAATCATCATTGGAATAAAGCTTCACTTTCCATTTCATCAAGTCAACACTATTGGGCGAGTGGCTGTCATTCGGACCAAACATCATCAGCGAAGGCCACCAGAATCTGTTCAAAGCATCCTGTGCCATTTCCTGCTGCTCTTTGGTTCCGCTCATCATGTTTGCCATGATCTGATAACCCTGCTTGTTATGAAAATTTTCTTCTTTGCAAATGCGGATCATTGCACGTGCATAAGGACCATAAGAACATTTGGCAAGCGCTGTTTGATTTACGATGGCAGCACCATCCACGAGCCAGCCGATGGCGCCAATATCAGCCCATGTGAGCGTAGGATAATTGAATATGCTTGAGTATTTTGCTTTGCCGGATAACAACTGATCAATCATTTCTGAACGATCCATGCCTAAAGTTTCGGCACCGCTATAAATGTATAAACCATGCCCTGCTTCGTCCTGAACCTTTGCAATCAATGCTACCTTACGTGCAAGACTGGGAGCGCGTGTAATCCAGTTTCCTTCGGGCAACATACCCACCACTTCACTGTGCGCATGCTGACTCATCATCCGTAATAATTGCTTGCGGTATTTCTCCGGCATCCAGTCTTTCGGCTCAATGGTTTTTCCCTTTGCAATACTTTCATTGAAAGCTTCCTCCCGATCCTGCTGATCTTTAATGATTGACTCGCTCATATCTGAAATTGAAAGTGTAAAAATACGATAGTGAGGCGGGAAAGCAAAATGAATCTGTTTACAAGGAGCATCAGGTTATCTTTTTTTGAGGTGCTGGAAATTAATTAAATTTTAATGAGAAAAAATCTCCATCAGATTTTGATTAACCTTAGCAGAATACATGAAGTAGTAATTTTCCTTATCCTTATTTATTATTGAATCAAAATAAGCTAATAAGGTTGTATTGCTAAAACTGTTTGTTTTCTACTAAGGTTAAAAAATTTAAAAAAAGGTTTCATTAAATTGTGTGTGGGACTTCAGGCATCTCAAAAAAGATATGGCGTAGAATTACGTAAAAATTAAAAGCGTTTTATTATGTCTTCTATTACGCATATATCAAATAAATTTATCTCAGTTAACAGTTACTTTCCTGTCACAGAAAAAGATATTTAAGCCTTCACCAAAACATAGTATGTTATTGTTTGATCAGCTTAACCGTATCAACACCTGCATTGGTAAAACAGCGCATTAAATAAACCCCTGGTGCCAGCCTGTTCAAATCCAAATTCTGGTGAGTATGTTGACATGCTACAGTCATAACTTCCTTACCTGTGATATCAGTAACAATTATTTTCTCCAGCACACTGTAAACAGATGAAACCGTTATTCTGTCAGTTGCAGGATTAGGGTAACAAGCCACCTGTGAAAGCGCATTATGCTCCTCTACGGAATGATGGGGAAACCAATTTAACCCGATGTAAGGAACAACATCAAGTAACCTCCAAACTCCGGCAGAATCAAGGATAAAACTTGATGAATCCTGTGCTGGTTCAAGAGCCATCAGCTCAAGCGTATCATTAGGACTTAGCGCATTGTTAACGGTTACCAGATAATTTTTAAGCGGGTTTAAATAAATAAAAACAGGTATGTGTACCAATTGCAAATTACCGGGAGTTGATATTTCCTGGTTCTGAATATACCAGCTGCCTGATTGCAACAAAGTAAAATTGCCGGCTGAATCAGCTTCATAAGCATTGGCTGTTACCAATGTTCCGGGAGTGGTATTAGGACCCACGGCTATGTGCACACAGGTCATAAATTGAGATTGCGGACTTGCATATAAATTACCGATTTCAATGGTGTTATTAACACCGTGGATACGATTGCTGAAGTATTGCGTTGCATATTTTTGTTTATAACGGTCATAATCATAATCAGTTAAAGAATAGCCCACCGTGTCAGCATTATTTTGCAAACAAAATTCCTGTGCACTATCGTTATGCATCACGCGCATATTTACCTGGTAATCGAGCGAAGAAGCCATAAAGGGAGTAAAAGAATACTTAATCACTGCGGAAGTTTCACCGGGCTGTAATGAATCAGATTGTTGGGTACCAGTAAAAAACTGGTTGTAAGTTCCGCTCCATGGCTGGTAAAGCGTACTGTTTAAATAAAAATGATAATAAACCGGTTGCAGTCCGCGGTTATAAATTCGTGCACTTGCACCTATGGCAGTATCTATTGACTGGAAAGTATAATTATAATAGGTTAAACTATCGCCAAAAAAAG
>JANLUX010000398.1:0-11059 GCA_031363705.1 Bacteroidota bacterium | reverse complement strand
ACAACAGCAAGTTCGTGATTATTATTCAGAGATAATAAAGTAAGAGGCACTCCTATGTGATTGTTAAGATTACCATGTGTAGCTAACACATTGTACTTCTGCTTCAGCACTGCAAAAATTAATTCTTTGGTGGTGGTTTTACCATTGCTTCCTGTCAAAGCAATTACTGGTATGTTTAATTGTTTGCGATGATGTGTTGCTAAGTGTTGTAAGGTTGTTAGAACATCCTCAACAAGCATTATTTTTTCTTTTCTTTCATCATTTATTTTTTCATCCACCACCGCAAAGGCGGCTCCGCTGTTCAATGCCTGTGATGCGAATTGATTTCCATTAAAGTTTTCTCCGTTCAATGCAAAAAATATACAGTTGGCTGTTATTTTCCGGGTATCAGTGCAAACAACGGGATGTTGTAAAAAATGCTTGTAAAGAATTTCTATTGAGTTCATTATTGCTGAACGGCAAAGTAAAATGAAAAGAGGAAACTTTAACCAAAAAAAATCCCCGGCTGTTAACCAGGGATGTATAATACTGGATGAGCTAATTATTTCTTTCTCTTCTGGGCAAATCCCACCGGGCTTCCCACACGTGCCATGGCACAACGGAACCCTATAAAATCAGTTGCCTGGTCTTCGTCTAAGAATCTACGTGTACCGGGAGCCATATAATAAGCACGGTCTCTCCATGAACCACCTTTGTAAACTCTTGCTCTGTCACTTATCAGGGTAGAAGTTCCGCTGTTATAAGTTGCGTAATCAGGTTCGTCACCGTCTTTAAAATTAATGTTATCCGCTTTCTGGTAATTTCTCCTGGTTGAAGATTCTGTTTCAGTAACGTCTCTGTATTGTATTCTGCCTAAGCTGTCTTTTTCAGCCACCTGACCTTCTTCATCAGTAACCTGTGTTTTATAAACATTACCACGGTAAGGATTAAAATCAGTTTTGTCTTCAGGTGACAATGGACGGTAAACATCACTCACCCATTCTGAAACATTACCAGCCATATTATACAAACCATAATCATTAGGCACATAAGAGAAAATAGGAGCTGTGATGTCAGCATTATCATTCAGCTTGCCAGCCACACCCATGTTATCACCACGTCCGCGTTTAAAGTTTGCAAGCAATTCACCCTGGTATTTGTCTTCCGGATTACGTACCCCATGACCATTCCATGGATAAATTTTGCGTTCAGTTACTCTTTCAAAAACAGTATTACCAATTAATCCAAGTGCACCATATTCCCATTCTGCTTCTGTAGGGAGTCGGTATTTCGGAAGAAAAATTCCATCCTCCATTCTTACTTTTCTTGAATCATTGTTAGGATTGAGGTCTCTCAAAGGATTTCTTACCAGTCCTTCGTATTGTCCTGAAAGGTATGCTTCTGTATTAAAATTATCTTCGTTAACCTGTGCGGGGTTTTCTCTTAAAATACCTTCACGAATCAAAATCCGTTCGTTCACTCTGTCAGTTCTCCAAGCACAGTAATCATTTGCCTGAAGCCAGCTTACACCTACCACAGGATATTCCTGGAAAGCAGGGTGACGCAGATAATATTCAACATAAGGTTCGTTAAATGCAAGCTTATCCCTCCACACAAGTGTGTCAGGCAATGCTCTTTTGTAAACTTCAGGATAATCAGTACCAAACACACGGTTTATCCAATACAGATACTCCAGCCAGTGAACGTTGGCAACTTCAGTTTCATCCATATAATAGGATGCAACGGTTACTCTGTGAGGCACATTATCCCAATCCTGAATAATATCCTGTTCGGTGCGTCCCATGGTGAATGTTCCGCCTTCCACCAGAATAAGTCCCGGACCGGTTTCCTGTTCAACATAATCTACAACTTCAAATCCTCCGTTCTTTTCGTTGTTGTATTCCCAACCAGTAGTGTTGGAATTTTTTCCGCCTATATTGCAGGCAGATAAAATCATTAATCCTATCGCCATGAAAGGAAGCAAATGATTTTTAATTTTCATGTGTGTATGTTTTGATTATGCAAATATGATAATTATAAACTAAAAGCTGGGGCAACTTATTGCCCTGAACCTTTTCTTTTTAGGCCGGCATTCAAACTGCAAACCGAAACTTAATTCATGCGAACCGCCTGTGGCATTACTGAGCTTGGAAACAGTTACGTCATAACTATATCCGAATTTAAACATTCCCTTCTGCAATCCGATAAGGGCAATAAATGAATCACTGGATAAAAAATTATCTTTTCCGAAATTTCCCCGATACCATAATCCGCCAATTATGGGGCTGTGAAGCATGTATATTCCCAGATTTATCTGGTTGAAACTTGCCTGCTGCTGGTATAAAATATTGGGTGAAATGTAAGTTCCTTCTTCCCGGTCAATGGTTCCGCGATAACCGGAATAACCACTGCTTAACGGTAATAATGCTCCGAGATGTGCAGTGATTTTCATTGGCAACTGGCTGCTGCCCGGCACCACAAATGCTTCGTCAGGCTGGGTTAAATGATTAACAGCAACTCCACCATATACTTTGGAGCTATAAGCCAGTACACCTGCCGAAAAATCAGGAAATGATTTTGATTCATTCGGTCTTATTTCCTGTGTGTTATACACAAATCCATAGCGTGGATCAATCATATCACCAAAAGTAAGCTTATCCCATTCTAATTTCTTTTGTACATAAGATGCCTGTAATCCAAAACGCATGGAAAACTTCCGGTTGATATTTAACTGGTAAGCATACATAGCGCTGATGTTGGTAGTAGATAGCACTCCTTCACCGGCTTTATCATTAAAAACCAAAACTCCGATACCACCATTGATTGCATCAAAATGCTGATCATACGAAGCACTGCTGGTTATATATGCTTTATTTAAAGAAGGCCATTGATTTCTGTAGTTTAAGCCCACACGCGGACAACGTGCAGAACCTGCAAAAGCAGGATTCAGATACAAAGGATTTGCATAGAATTGTGTGAACTGAGGATCTTGGGCCAGTGCGCTGATGCTGATACAACTCAGGCAGAGGGTTAATATTCTTTTAAGCATATTGTCAATCGATTTACTTAAAGTGTTATACGATTAATGCTAAATTTGTTTCAAAATTGCAATATTATTTAATAACACTCGTTCACAACTTGTTTTTATCCAACTATTCTGGCATGAAGCACGTTAAATGATCACGACAAATATAAATTTTTTAACGTATGCGGATGTTTGATAAAAACTTAATTCTTACGAAATAATTACTGGTCTCATGTCCTATAATCATCGTCAATGCCCGTTACGTAACGCTTGCCTGGGTATTATATTTTTATTGGTTACACCATTTTTCAATGCTAATGGTCAATCAAATAATCGTATTCATTATGACATTAACTGGCTGCCACCGGTAAAGGAAAAACTCACTGACAAGGAAACTGTTCAGGTGCTGAAGTTTGAAAAAGGAGTTTATCGCCTCGGCAATGACCTCTATCCACGGATGGTGATTACCTTACCAAATACGTTTAACGGTTATAATGTGAATGCAGAGATTACCGGAGCAGTTTTTGAATCTTTGAAACCAGAAGAGTCATCTGCTATCCGCTATGATATTCCGGATGACATACAGGTTTCCACCCAGATAATAAAAGAGCCTCGTCAATCACAATTAATTATTACACTGCTTCCGTTAAGAAAAAGTCTGCAAACAAATACGGTGGAAAAATTACTGAGTTTTGATCTTGAATTAAAACAAGGCACACCGATAACTACCAGCGCTGTAATTCCAAGAGTATATGCTGCCAACTCTGTACTCAGCACCGGCAAATGGTACAAGCTGGCTTTGACTCACAATGGTGTGTATAAAATCAACTATAGTTTTTTATTGTCATTGGGCATTGACCCTTCTACTGTTTCATTTCAGAATCTGCGCTTGTTTGGAAATGGCGGAGGCATGGTTCCACAACATAATTTAACACCAAGACCTGATGACCTTACTGAAAACGCAATTAAAATTGTGGATGTAAACAATGATGGTTCATTTAACACTGATGATTATTTTCTTTTTTATGGAGAAGATCCGCATCAATGGACGTTTGATACTGACAAACGTTATCACCACAAAAAAAATCTTTATAGTGATTCCACCTATTATTTCTTAAATACTGATGGCTCCATAGCAAGTCCTGCAAAACGTATTACATCTGTTGCGAGTTTATCTGTAACACCTGATTTAAATATCACCTCATTTACTGATTATGATTTTCATGAGGAAGACCTGCAGAATTTTATTAAGTCGGGTCGTGAGTGGTATGGTGAGATATTTAATGTTAATTTAAGTCAGCGTTTCACATTTAATTTTCCAAATCTGATTCCAGGAAATGCTTATTTAAAATCATCTGTTGAAGCACGCACAGTAACTGCAAGTCCCGGAGCCGGCAATAGTTTATTCCGCATTGTGAAAGACGGATCAACACTTCTTACGCATACGGTACCAAGTGTTTCAGCTGATTATCTGGCAGACCACGGAGTTCCCAGAACTGACAGCACTTCGTTTTCAGCAGCATCACCTTTAATAAATCTCGATTACAATTTTGTTCCTTACAATTCAACAGCAAGCGGATGGCTTAATTACATCGAGTTAAATGTTAAACGTGAGTTAGTGCTTTCGGCAAACCAGTTTTTTTTCAGAGATCATGATTTAACAGGTTCAGTTACAAACCGCAATTATATTATTGACAATGCAAAAACAGGATTAACTCTTTGGAACACATCCGACCCTGCAAGCATCAACGAACAACAATTTATTCTTTCTGGCTCGCAGCTGAATTTTGTGCAACAGTTAGCCGCTTCTGCACATGCTGAATATGTTTTGTTCGATGCAAATTCTTATTACACTCCTTCTGTATCAGGCAAAGTTGAAAATCAAAACCTTCATGCTTCCGCTCAAACGGATATGATAATTGTGACACATCCCGATTTTTTACCCGAAGCGTTGAGATTAGCAGAGTTTCATAAAACCAATGATAATTTAAAAGTAGTGGTGGCAACCACTGAACAAGTTTATAATGAATTCGGTAGTGGAGCCCAGGATATTTCAGCAATCCGTGATTTTGCAAAAATGTTTTATGATCGTGGATGGGCATCTGCAGCATTAGATACTCCACGGTATTTATTATTGTTTGGAGATGGAAGTTATGATCCTAAATTCAGGATAAGCGGTAACACGAATTTTGTCCCGACTTATGAAAGTGAAAACTCAACATCCTTACTTCTTTCATATACATCAGATGATTTTTTTGGAATGTTAGGTGATAATGAAGGGTTGCTATACGGATCCGAGTTGATGGATTTAGGTGTGGGTCGTTTTCCGGTTAAAAACCTTGAAGAATCAAAGTCAATGGTGGATAAAGTAATCACCTACTCTACTCCCGGCTCCATAACAGATCTTACTTATTGTGCAGGAACCAATCAGACACGGCTTGGCGACTGGCGAAATATGTTGTGCTTTATAGCAGATGATGGAAATTATGGTTTGCATTTGCGCCAAACCGAGGATATTATTGTTTATGGCAAAGTGATAGATCACCCTGAATATAATATTGATAAAATTTATTTTGATGCTTATAAAGAAGTCTCAACACCGGGAGGGTTGCGTTATCCCGAAGTAAATGATGGTATCAACCGTAGAATTGAAAAAGGTGCTTTGCTGATGAATTATACGGGGCATGGGGGAGAAATAGGCTGGGCTGACGAAGGCGTTTTAAATATATCAATGATAAACAGCTGGAGAAATGCAAATAAACTTCCGGCATTTATTACCGCAACATGTGAGTTTAGTCGCTACGATGATCCACAAAGGACCTCTGCAGGCGAATTAGTACTCTTGAATAAAGGTGGAGGAGGTATTTGCTTATTTACTACTACTCGCCTCGCACTTTCAGGAGACAATCAAAGCCTGAATACTTCGCTGTTAAAATTTATGTTTACTCCTCTCAATGGTGAAATGCCGCGCATTGGAGATGTGATGCGATTGACGAAACGGGAAAACAGTTCACTTCATAGCCTTGCATTATTAGGTGATCCTGCTCTCAGACTGGCTTATCCTGAGCACAAAGTTTCCACTACATCTATCAAAGAAACTGCAACAGGTCTTGACGCTGATACAATAAGTGCATTAAGTAAGATCACTATTACAGGAACAGTAACTGACAATAACGGACAAACACTTACTAATTTCAATGGGGTAGTATATCCAACTATTTATGATAAAATATCCGATGTTAACACGCTCGGTAATAATGCTGAGAGTCCTGTCATCGCATTTAAATTAAGAAAAAATATTTTGTATCGTGGTAAAGCAAGTGTAGTGAATGGAGTGTTCTCCACCACTTTTATTGTTCCAAAAGATATCTCTTATCAATATGGCAAAGGACGTTTAAGTTACTATGCTCACAATGGTGTTACTGATGCAAATGGTTATGAAGAGGATTTTTACATTGGCGGTGTTTCAAATACTGCATTAAATGATAATCAGGGTCCGGGCATTAAGTTATTTTTAAATGATGATAAATTTGTTTTTGGCGGAATGACTGATCAGAGTCCTAAGGTATTTGCAATGCTCACTGACTCCAGTGGAATCAATACTGTTGGAAATGGAATCGGTCATGATATGACAGCAACCCTCGACAAAAATCCACGCCAGTTATTTGTGCTGAATGATTATTACGAATCTGATCTTGATAACTATCAAAAAGGTCGTGTGCTTTATTCACTCAACGAATTAAGCCCAGGGCGTCATAGCATTCAGTTTAAAGCATGGGATATCAATAATAATTCTTCCGAAGCTTACACTGAATTCGTGGTTGCTGAATCAGCAAAGCTTGCTTTGGATCATGTGCTTAATTACCCTAATCCATTTACAACGCACACCACCTTTATGTTTGAGCACAATAAACCCTGCACTTCTATGACTATACAGGTTCAGGTATTTACTGTATCAGGAAAACTGATTAAGACACTTGATAATTATATGATTAATGATGGATACAGAAACACCTCTGTAAGCTGGGATGGTCGCGATGATTTTGGCGACCCTATTGGCAAGGGAGTTTATGTATATCGCCTTAAAGTTAAAACTGCAGATGGAGAGGTAGCTGATAAGTTTGAGAAGCTTGTGATACTCAAATAGTAGCGTAACCTTCGGTAAGCTTTTATCGTATATTTGCCACCCTTTTGATTATACTCAATGAAACTATGATTAAAAACATGAATAAAACTATTAAAAACCGGATGTTGCATTTAACTTTTGCTTTAGTAGCAGGCACATCATCATTATATGCACAAACCACTACCGGTCCTGATAAATCCAACTTGCTTGGGCAGATAAATACCATTACTACAGCTGTTCCTTTTCTGATGATATCACCCGATGCACGTGCCGGTGGAATGGGCGACTTGGGTGTAGCTTCTTCACCCGATGCTAACTCCATTCACTGGAATCCAGCTAAGCTTGCATTTATTGAAAAAAATATTGGTTTCTCTGTTTCCTATACACCATGGCTCAAAGCATTGGTTAATGATATTTATCTTGCTTATCTCACTGGTTATGTAAAATTGAAAGGTGGTGATCAGGCTGTTGGTGGTTCACTACGCTATTTTTCACTCGGAAGCATCACTTTCACTGATAACAACGGTGTTACCATCCGCGATTTTAAACCCAATGAATTTGCACTTGATGTTGCCTATTCACGCAAGCTAAGCGAAAATTTTTCAGGAGGTATCGCCCTTCGTTATATTCATTCTAATCTTACAGGTGGCACACAGGTAGAAGGCACTGATTCAAAAGCCGGTAATACCATTGCGGCTGATGTTTCAGTTTATTATCAGAAGGATGTTAAGGTGGGTAGTAAAGATGCTGTTTTCTCAAGCGGTTTAAACATTTCAAATATTGGTGCAAAAATTTCTTATACTGAAACAGGAACTAAAAATTTTATTCCTACAAATCTTCGTTTAGGCCCGGGCTTAAAAATTCATTTGAATGAATACAATGATCTTGCTTTTAATCTCGATATAAATAAACTGCTCATTCCCACCCCTCCTATTTATACACAGGACACCACAGGAACTAAAGATCTTATCCTTTACGGAAAAGATCCTGAAGTGAGTGTTGCTCAAGGTATTTTTCAATCCTTCGGAGATGCACCAGGCGGATTTAGCGAAGAGATAAAAGAATATATAATTGCCTTTGGCATGGAGTATTGGTACGACAAGCAATTTGCTTTTCGTGCAGGATATTTCAATGAAAATAAATTAAAAGGCAATCGCAAATATTTTACGCTGGGAGCAGGATTGAGATTAAATGTTTTCGGTATTGATCTTGCTTATCTTATTCCCACAGAACAACGCAATCCATTGGAGAATACGCTTCACTTTACACTGACTTTTGATTTTGATGCATTCCAGGATCAGAATAAAGAATCAACTACTGAATAATTTTTTCACCTTAACGGGGAGATGAAAGTTAAGGTTGGTTTTGGTTTTGATGTTCACCAGTTAAAAGAAAATATTCCTCTCACCATTGGCGGAATTCAAATTCCTCACCATAAAGGAGCGCTTGGTCACTCTGATGCTGATGTTTTGATTCACGCTATTTGCGATGCATTATTAGGCGCTGCCGGTTTACGTGATATCGGTTTTTATTTTCCTGATACTTCATCAGAGTTTAAAGGTATTGACAGCAAAATTTTATTGCAACGCGTTATAAAGCTCATCAGCGAAAAAGGGTTCACCGTTGGTAATGTGGATGCTTCTCTTTGTCTGGAAAAACCCAAAATCAATCCGCATATTGATAAAATGAAAGAAGCTTTGGCTCCCATACTGCAAATTGGTATAGAGGATATTTCCATCAAAGCAACAACTAACGAAAAGTTAGGATATGTAGGGCGTGAAGAAGGAGTAGCTGCCTATGCAGTTGTACTTTTGGAAAAACCATAAATCAAAAACTAAACTTCAGCTGTACTTTTAAATCAGATTTATGGTTCTCATCAATCTCATCCAATCCTGAACCAACAGTTTTTTGATTGGAATACAAAGTTCTTCCATAACGGATCCAGAAAGAAACTCCACGCATAATATTGTAGCGAGTCATTATATAAAACCTGCTTCCGCGATAGTAATAAGAAGGGATTGCATACACACCGGGAATGTCATTTTCAAAGGCATAAATTCGTGATTCATAACTGTCAGTATCAAACAATCCATAACGAAGAGAAAAAGAATAAGGCTTGCTCATCGGATGATAAGTAACATCCTGGAATAACACATAACCATTATCATTTGCAATACCTTCTGTTTGCACCACATTAAACTCAACACGGCTCTGCAACCTGAAAGCTTCTGAAATTTTATAGGTCGCATTAAAGCGATAATTATTTTGTGTACGGTGGCGTAACTGATCAAGTGCTGTAACCCCTCCCGGTATATTTTCTTCTTTTACAGTTTGCTTGTAACGGAAATACATCTCTGCTTTTTTTGATGGTGTAAAAGTGAGTTGTCCTAACCATTCATACCCTTGCGAAGGAGCGCTAACACCAAATTTCAACCAGGGAAATTTAAATACATCAATGTATGCTGTAGCTTTCAACCTCGATAATAATTGTAATGCGACACCAGCATAAGTTCCTCTCTCATTCTGAACCGAACTTTCGCGCAACGGATTGCAGGAAGCACATTGATAATCGCGGACATAATTTCTGTTAAATAAAGAAATAGAAACACGCGGATCAAGACTCACCAGCACACCATTGAGATACGACACTGCACCATTATCAGAACGAGCCACTTCACCAAAGAAATTCATATTCCGTAAGTGATAGCTATAGTCAAATCCAATGTTGTTGTATTGAGTCCCGAAAAAATAATATTGGTTATAAGGATCTGTTTTTTTCAAAAGAGGCAAATTAATTTTGTTATGATAATAAGTTGCTCCCAATTCAAGCGGTCCTTTTTCAAACTTGAAATGCCCTCCATAAATCTCCTGCTTTACTTTATTCATATCGGATATTTCATTCAATGTCCTGTGAAAGCCATCAATAACAATTCCGCTTATGAGTTGAATATCATTGGCTGAATCAATTGGAGTAAAGTTAGCATCCAGCTTTTGCTTGCTGTAAAAAAGATCAAGTGTAAAATATTTATATCCTAATGATGTGGCACCACCTCTGAAAAAACCAAATTCATTTACTGAAGTGTAAGCGCGGATTCCCTGTGCACTTCTTTTAATATTCATCACATCAGCTGATTTGCCATAAGCCAGTCCGCTCCACAAAACCAAACCCTGACCGTAACCAAGCTGGTAATCCCCTACAACAACAGATTTAATTATACCTAAGTCGCGAATCATCAGATGGGCTGAATAAAAATCATAACCTGATTGAGTTCCTTTAAAAAATTCCTCGCCTGCATCTTTCTCACCGGTAATTCCAAAACTTACTTTTCTGCCTGAAGTAAATCTATAGCGCGTATAAAACTTTAACGGACTTCCGAGATATCGTGTTGACGTTGTATCAGCATCAGGAATATTATATCCCTTTTGTTTTTCAAGCACCTGAATTCCTCTCACAATTATTTCATGCTTGCTGTTTTTTAAAATATTATTTAATGACCATAGTGCAAAGTCTGTTGTAGCTCCTATCGTTACCGTTACATAAGGTAATAAACTTCTGATAGTTGCAACATCAAAACCATCAATGCTTTGCAACTCTTCCAAAGCAATTAAATTTCCGTTTACATCGATGTGCTTCAACAATGCCTCAATCTGTAAATCATTTAATATTTCTAATTGTGAAAGCTCATCACGATTGGTGTTATTCAGATTTACCGGATGGTTTAAAAAATAAGTTCGTCTTTCAATGAGCTCTGAAAGATCAGCATTGTCAGGAGCATCCTGCGCTGCGTTTTCTAATTGCTGCTGATTTAAATCATCATTTTCAGGCGGAACTACCTGAGCCTTTATTGAAGAAGAAATAAAAAAAAGAAAAATTGTTAATCTTATAATTGTAGAGATGCTTCGTACAACAGCAAGTCAAAAAAACCCCC
>JANLUX010000429.1:0-3297 GCA_031363705.1 Bacteroidota bacterium | reverse complement strand
ACCAATGAAAACAAAAACAAACATTATGAAAGCGATGATGCTGTTTGCATTAGCAATTGTAATTAATCAAACCACCCATGCACAAAACTGGGTACTGCCCGGCAACGGTAATGCAACCGCTGCCAGTAAGCTGGGTACTACTAACAACATTCCCTTACGGTTGTTTACTAACAATGCTGAACGTATTCACATCAATGCAAACGTGAGTGGTAGAGTGGGGTATGTTGGCATCGGAACTGCTTCGCCAAGTGCGAAGTTACATGTATCTGGCACTACCCGCCTGCAGGGTGCTACTACCATCGTAGGCGCAACAACACTAACAGGAGCTGCCAACATTACAGGTAATGCTGCAATAAACGGGCAGGCACAGATTACATCAACTGACGGAGGAAGCTATGCAGGCAGCATTTTGAAAATAGATGCACCGGTTTCTTCAGGTTTTTATCCAAGCATTGGATTTAACTATAATGGTGATGGTAACCTGATTTACGGAAGAACCAGTTCCAGCGGTGTCCTTATCTATAATTATGCGGGCAATGGTTACTCTCCTATTTCAGCCTCAGCTTTTAATGTTAGCAGCGATCGTACTTTGAAAAAAGATATTTACGAGGTATCTGAAAAAGATTACAGTAGCTACCTCGACCAGATCAGGAAGATTGAATCCATTACTTATCGTTACAAAAATGAGTTGACTGAACCGGACAAGGCACAGCCTGCCAGCGCTGTAAGAGAAATACCACATATTGGCTTTTCTGCGCAATCGCTTCCAAAAGCTATACAGGTGCCCATGCCGGTTTCTCCTGCGATAAATGCAGAAATGAAATTAGGTTATAACCTGTCTGACATGGCTGGTTTAACATTGATTGGTGTGAAAGCACTAGATACTAAAACTCAGTTGCTGGAAAAGCAGGCTTTAGAATTGAAAACAGAAAATCAGGCATTAAAAAATAAGCTTGATGTTATGGAACAGCAAATGAAAGCATTTGAAACGGCTTTATCGCAGTGCTGCACTCATTACTCTCCGGCTAAAAACAATGAAAGTCAAATACCTGTTAACGGTGATAAAGCAAGCCTGGAGCAAAATGTGCCTAACCCTTTCAACGAGGCAACTGCAATACGTTATTACTTACCTACTAACAGCACTGCTGTTTTAAAAGTGATGAGCCTGGAAGGACAACAAATATTAAACAAGCAAATTTCTCAAACAGGATATGGTGAGGTTCTTATTTCTGGCAATACACTGTCAGCCGGAACTTACACTTATAGTTTGATCGTAAACGGCAAGGCAATAGAAAGCAAAATAATGGTACTTACCAAATAATTAAAAATTTGAGTATCCGCAGGGTTTTATTTTGATTAAAACCCTGCAGTTTTTTATGATAACATTAAATCGTCTAACCTACCCTTATCATACAAAATCCACTTACAATCCTGATTTAAACCCAAGCTTCTAACTAAATAAATATCTCCACACATAAGTATGTAAAAACGATAAAATATAATTTGGTAAACTACTGTAATAAAAGATATTCAATTCAAAAAAAATGAAATTAACCAAAACCACAATTATTTTTTTGTGAAGTATTCAACCACCTTTTCTGCCAGCTCAATGCCAATCCGCTCTTGCGCTTCTTTTGTTGAACCTCCGATATGAGGAGACAATGAAACCTTTGGATGTTGGCGCAAAGCTTCTTTAACAATCGGCTCTCCTTCAAAAACATCCAAGCCTGCAAAACCCAGTTTTCCATTCAGTGCTTCAAGCAAATCTGTTTCAGAAACCACTCCACCACGAGCGGTGTTTACAATTCCAACTCCTGGTTTCATCAAATCAAATTCTTTTTTGCTGATAACAGGTGCTGAACCTTTTGGAAAAGGAACATGAAGTGTTATGAAATCACTTTCAATCAGCAATTTTGTAAACGAAACACATTTGAATGTGATGGAAACTTTACGATGACCAATTGCCTGGTGAAAATCAAGGTCAACAATTACGTCTTCGTTATTTAAACGATGAAATAAAACATTCATCCCCAAGCCAAGCGCTATTGATGCTACTGCTTTTCCAATTTGTCCGGCACCAATGATACCGATTGTTTTTCCGCGCAATTCAATTCCTGTTGAGTAATTTTTTTTCAGCTTGTCAAAACTTTCTTTTGAATCGCACGCAGGCATATTCCGGTTTGAATCATGTAAAAAGCGAACACCTGTAAACAAATGAGCGAACACCAACTCAGCAACTGATTGGGAAGATGCAGCCGGTGTATTTACTACAGCTAAGCCTTTTTCTCGCGCATACTTCACATCAATATTATCCATACCTACACCGGCACGACCAATCAAACGCAGATTAGATGCAACATCAATATGCTCTTTGCGAACCTGAGTAGCGCTGCGAACAAGCACTGCATCAAAATTTTTTAATGCTTCACCTAAGTTCTCTTGTGCAACTTTATCTGTGGAAACAGAAAAACCTGCAGCGTCAAAAATCTTTTTTCCGGCAGCATCTATTCCATCGTTGGCTAATATTTTTATCATAGGTTATAGGTTATGATTACGCTTTTACCTGTGCAAATTCTTTCATCACATTTGTTAATACTTTCACACTTTCCAATGGCAATGCATTGTACATGGATGCACGGAAACCACCAACAGAACGATGTCCTTTGATACCTGTTATTCCGGCATCCTTGGTGGCTTTCATAAACTCTTCTTCCAACTCAGTATTTTTTAAAAGGAAACAGGCATTCATTGGTGAACGGTCTTCGACAGCACATATGCCGGTGAACATTGGATTGCTATCCACCTCTCCATAAAAGAGATCGAATTTTTGTTTGTTGATTTTTTCCATTGCAGATACGCCACCAATTGACTGTAACCATTCCAGCACATGCATGCAAACTAAAATTGCAATAACAGGAGGCGTGTTGTAAAGTGAATCGTTTTCGAGATGAGTTTTGTAATTCAACATGGTGGGAATGACGCGATCCGTTTTGCCAATTGAATCTTTTTTGATTATCACGAGTGTGACACCGGAAGGGCCCATGTTTTTTTGTGCACCCGCATAGATAAGGTCGAACTTTGAGACATCAACGGGACGGGAAAAGATATCGCTGCTCATATCGCAGATAACGGGGATGGGAGATGCGGGAAAAGTTTTTACCTGTGTGCCATGAATTGTTTCGTTGGAACAGATATGAAGGTAATCGCAATCAGCGGGGATGGTGTATCCTTTGGGCTGGTAGGAATAATTTTTGTCTTTAGAGGAAGCCAGCACATTTACTTCACCAAAGAGTTTTG
>JANLUX010000428.1:0-2152 GCA_031363705.1 Bacteroidota bacterium | reverse complement strand
ACCACTTAAGAATGCTCCAAATCAGGAACAAGAAGAAAGTAGTGAAGATTGGTGGTACGATCATGAAAACAGTTACGATGCTGTGGAAATTTAAATGGTTTCATTTGTGCCGGATATTCTAAATTTATTAATTTAGGTTGGAGTGAACTTCCTACAGGATGTAAAGATTTAAGCGTTAATGTGAATGACGGATGTAATGATATGGATGAAATATTTCAAATTCCTGGCAGAAATAAAGGACAAAGCTTATGTGCAGCAGGGTTAATATCAGAAGACGGAAAAAATTTAGAATGGTTTACCCATGCAGCCGAGGGTGAATTTTACAGAGTTATTCAAACTTCTGATGGAGGTTATCTTGCCGTAGGTAGAACAAGCAGTTCAAGAATTCCTTTAACCAATATTTCGCTTGTTTATAATCCTAACCCGATAAGCATAACAGATGATTTTGATTGTCCAAATCTAGTGCTGCCTTACAGCAATAAAGCTTATGTTGTAAAATTTCACTCTGATGGTACCATTGATAAACAATATATCTATTCCTTGGCTGATTATGCAAACTCACCCAGCATTGCAGCAAATACCGGTGCATGGGCATGGGGAGTTGTCGAATATGAAGATGGTTATATGATTGTAGGAAGTAATAATGGCAGAGCTTTCATCATGAGTCTGGATTTTAATCTTTTAATAAGATGGAAAGGGTACTTGCCGATAGTAAATCCAAATTTTCCACAGAATTGGGGTGCAAGTAATGCTACCAAAATTGCAACTTATGTTCATAATGGTGTTAGAAAATTTGTAATAGGTGGCGTGGAGGTTTATAATGGTATTCAGACTGGATTTTTCCCCAATCCAATCGCATATTCAAAATTTCAAGTTGTGTATCTCATGCAATTAAATAACACATCTACAGCGCCTCAAACATCCGATGTGGATTGGTTTAATAATGATGATTTTAACGTCTCACCCACACAAGGAACTGTATATTCAGATAATTCATCAATATTCGATATAGACATTTTAAAAAATACGCCACCAGGAGCTTATCCTCACCTAATTGTTCCGGTTACATTTGATTGTAACGGATGTATGGCTTCAGGAAATAATAGCGGCACTGGGAGGGTTTACAACATTGATGCGACTCCTAATGGTGGAAATTTTACTTCTTTTTCTTTTGTGGACCTGGGCACTGTTCATGCATTTGATTTAAAAATTGGAACCGTTGCAACCCAGGATGGTGGATATGGAGTGGTAAGCACTAAAGACGGTATTAACTACGGACAACAATCTGAATGCAATGGTACCATGTATTCTCAACCCTATTGGAATTCCGATGCATACGTGGCTAAATTTGATATGAACAATCAACTCGAGTGGGAAAAAAGATTTGATGACTATCCTGATGAAGCACCTCAACCCTTTCCGGGTAATCTAAAAAAACAGGAATGTCTTTATCACATCACCACAACTGATGCTGGTTGTCTTATAATTTCAGGCAACAATGGTTTTAACTTTGATGATTCTTATTTGGTGAGGTTACATAACAATTGTCAGAATGAGTTTTTTCGTGATCAGGTTATAGCTGATCCCACTTCGGTAATTCAGGATTTAAGTTCGGCTCATATCATTGATGCTGCAACACTTTCTAATCCCTACACAGGTCATACTTATGTAAAAGGTAGTATACATGTGCTACCGGGTTATGCCTGGGTGATAGGGGCGGGTGCGGAACTGGAATTTGCCGATACCCGGAAATGCGGAGTAGAAACAAACATTATTGTGCATCCAGGCGGGAAATTAGAGATAACAGACGGGGCAAAGCTTACCTCTTTGATTAATCCCACAAATGATTGCCATGGCAATGTTTGGGATGGTATTCAGGTTTGGGGTAATTCGTCAGCGGAGCAGAAGCCTAAGGACCAAGGTTTCCTTACTATTAATAATGGGGGCACTATAGAAAATGCAAGAGTGGGTATTAATGTTGGTAAGTTCGGTTCCTTCAAGTGGAATGGTGGAATCGTTAGAGCTGACAACGCATTATTTCAGAACAATCGTAAAAGCATCGGATGGAACGCTTATCACCGCCCGCCAAATACTTATGGTTATGCAAGCTGGGTAAAACTTTCTGATTTTATCTGTGATGCGCCTATGCTTG
>JANLUX010000416.1:0-7633 GCA_031363705.1 Bacteroidota bacterium | reverse complement strand
CTCAGGTTATTCTTTTATTTGGTTTGATAATTCCGATTGTATTTAGTGTCATCTCAATAAACGAGTATAAAATGGATGTTGGAAATGGATGGATTAGTTTTGGCAAAGCATTTAAACAAGCATTCATTGTTGGAATGATTTGGGGATTAATTATATCTATCTATCATTTAATTTACATAAAGATAATTGATCCTTCTTTTATTGATTTTCAAAAACAACAACAAATTGAAAGGCTAACAGAAATGGGAATGAGTGATGAAATGATTGAACAAAATGTAAAAAGATCAGAATTGTTTCTGACGCCAATTGCACAAACTATCTCTTCTATTATTATTTTTTCTTTTCTAGTTCCAGCCGTTTTTTCATTAATCATTGCAGCAATTATGAAAAAGCCAAATCCGGAAGAAATTGTTTAGTACGTCTAATTGAATTTAACAACTTAATAATTATAATCAATGAAAAAATTACTATTAGTATTTATATTATTTGCTTCAATAGCAAAATCTCAATCTCCTTTATCTGATACTATGAGAATTAGGTTGCTTGAACAGCAAATACAAGAAATTAAAACTGATATGAAGTATTGCCATTGGGAACATCAGGCAGGAGTAACAATTTTGGTTGCTGGAATACTTTCTAGTGGAATATCATTATTCATTGAAGATAAAAAAACCAGAAATGGAATTGCCATCGGAGGAGGAGTTGTATCCTTATTTGGAATGGCATTCATTCTCAACTCTCATAGATGGATTGGGATAGCAGGTAATATGCCAATCATAGGCACAGATTAAAAATTTTTTTTAGATTATTAAAATTAATTCAACCCTTCAATCGTTTTCTTAATTATCGAACAACACTCCATCAATTGTTCTTCATTAATTACTAAAGGTGGAGCAAAACGAATAATATCACCATGAGTGGGTTTTGCAAGTAATCCGTTTTCTTTCATTGCAAGGCAAACTTTCCATGCATCAATTCCGTCCTCTTCTTTAATAACAATTGCATTGAACAAACCTTTGCCGCGAATGGCAGTGATGCGGTTGCTTTTTATTGTTTTCAATTCTTCGCGAAAAATATCTCCAAGCAGTAAAGAGTTATCAGCAAGATTCTCATCTTCAAGCACACTTAATGCTGTCATCGCTACTCTGCATGCCAAAGGATTTCCTCCATAAGTTGATCCATGTTCGCCAGGTTTTATATTCATCATCACATCGTCATTGGCAAGCACTGCACTCACAGGCATTACACCACCTGAAAGTGCTTTTCCAAGAATCAAAACATCGGGATGCACATTTTCAAAATCGCAGCACAACATTTTACCACAACGTCCAAGGCCAGTCTGAATTTCATCAGCAATAAATAAAACATTTGCTTCCTTACAAATTGAATAAGCGTTTGAAATATATCCTTCATCAGGAACAATTACACCTGCTTCACCTTGTATCGGTTCAACAATAAAACCAGCAACGTTTTTATCAGCCACAGCTTTTCGTAATGCATCTAAATCATTGTAAGGAATAATTACATAACCGGGAGTATAAGGACCAAACTTTGTGTTTGAATCAGGATCAGTGGAAGCAGAAATTACAGATATGGTGCGTCCATGAAAGTTACCGGAGCAGAAAATAATTTTTGCTTCGTTATCCGGAATATTCTTTTTTACATAACCCCACCTGCGTGCAAGTTTGATTGCTGTCTCCACAGCTTCAACACCGGAGTTTATCGGTAACAATTTATCATATCCAAAAAACTCAGTCATAAATTGTTCGTATTCTCCAAGCAAATCATTGTGAAATGCGCGTGATGTCAATGTAAGTTTTTGCGCCTGATCAATCAGTGATGCAATGATGCGTGGATGACAATGCCCCTGGTTAACGGCAGAGTAAGCGGAGAGAAAATCATAATATCGTTTGCCTTCCACGTCCCATACAAACACACCTTCTCCGCGTGTTAAAACCACTGGTAATGGATGATAATTATGAGCTCCGTATCTTTCTTCAAGCGCAATTGCCTGCTCTGTTGTCATAGTGGAATTTCCTGATTGCATAAAAAAAATATTTGAATAGCAAAGATAAGAAAACACCTCTGAAGCTCCTAAGAATTTACCTATGCTAATTACGTTTCAATACTTTTGTTGCTCAAAATATAACCGCAAGGAACACAGATTTTTTCGCGGAGAAAAAAGCAGCGTTTCCTTTGCGGTTCTCTGCGAAAAACTTTGCGTTCTCTGCGTTAAACAAATATTTAAGTGAAAGGAAAAATTTTAGAACAACTCGAAATAATTGATATTGCTGATGAAGGCAAGTCACTTGCTAAACAAAATGGCTTGGTGATTTTTGTTAAACATGCATTACCGGGCGATGTGGTAGATGTTGTAATTACGAAAAAGAAAAAATCTTATGTTGAAGGAAATGTTGTTAAACGTCATACAGCCTCTCCCTTTCGTGTTGAAGCTTTTTGTAAACACTTTGGAGTTTGTGGCGGATGTAAATGGCAGGACATGGATTATGCAGCGCAGTTACGTTATAAACAAAAACATGTGCTGGATGCGATGCAACGGTTAGGTAAGATTATCGAACCCGATGTATTGCCAATCATCCCATCAGATGAAACAAAATTTTACCGTAACAAGCTGGATTATTCTTTTGCTGATAAAAAATGGCTGGCTCCTGAACAATTTTCTGCAGGTGAACTTTTTACTCCGGGTTTGGGATTTCATATTCCAGGCATGTTTGATAAAGTGCTGGATATAGATGAATGCTGGTTACAGCCTGAGCCCAGTAATGCTATTCGTTTAACAGTGAAGGAATATGCGCTGCAACACAATTTACCTTTTATGAATATCCGTAATAAAGGTGGATTGCTGCGAAGCCTCATCATACGTTCTACATTGAAAGGAGACCTGATGGTGATAGTGATGGTGTATGAAAATAATCAACAGCAACTCAATGGTTTGTTAGATCATCTTGCAAATATGTTTCCACAAATTACATCGCTGATGTTTGTAGTCAATCCGAAAGCAAATGATACAATGCAGGATTTAGAGGTTCAACTTTACAAGGGTGAACCTTACATCACCGAACAAATGGAGGAACTTCAGTTTCGTATTCAGCCGAAATCTTTTTTTCAAACCAATCCTAAGCAGGCTTTAAAACTTTACCAGATCACGCGTGAGTATGCCGCATTAACAGGAAATGAAATTGTTTACGATCTCTATACAGGAACAGGAACCATTGCAAATTTTGTTGCTCATCAAAGTAAAAAAGTAATTGGTGTTGAATATGTACCTGAAGCAATTGAAGATGCAAAACTTAACTCATCCCTGAACAATATTTCAAACACGGAATTTTTTGCAGGTGATATGAAAGATTTACTCACTGAAGAATTCTTTTCAAAACACGGTAAACCGGATGTGGTAATTACAGATCCTCCACGTTCAGGAATGCATCACGAAGTGGTTGCCAAACTATTGCATTGCGGAGCAAAACGGATTGTTTACGTAAGTTGTAATCCTGGCACACAAGCACGGGATATTAGTTTATTAAATGAAAAATATGAAGTGGTGAAACTTCAGCCGGTGGATATGTTTCCGCATACGGAGCATGTGGAGAATGTGGCGATGATGGAATTGAAAAAAAGTTATGAGTTTTGAATTTTGAGTTATGAGTTGAAATTCAAAATTCATAACTCACAACTCATAACTCAAATATGTATCACTTCACCATAAGCAGCAGCCACAGCTTCCATGATGGCTTCGCTCATTGTAGGATGCGGATGAATTGATTTGATGATCTCATGACCTGTTGTTTCTAAATTACGGGCTACAACCACTTCTGCAATCATCTCCGTAACATTTGCTCCAATGAAATGCGCTCCTAACCATTCACCATACTTTGCATCAAAAATTACTTTTACAAAACCATCAGCAGCACCTGCAGCTTTGGCTTTACCGCTTGCGCTGAAAGGAAACTTACCAATTTTTAATTCATAGCCGGCTTCTTTAGCAGCTTTCTCTGTCATACCAACACTTGCAATTTCAGGTTGGCAATAAGTGCAACCGGGAATATTGTTATAGTTAATCGGTTCTACATGTAAACCTGCAATCTTCTCCACACAAGTGATTCCTTCTGCTGATGCTACGTGTGCGAGTGCAGGACCTTTTACTATATCACCTATTGCATAAATGCCTGGTATGTTGGTTTGATAAAAATCGTTTACCAATACTTTTCCTTTATCAGTAATAACACCAACTTCTTCAAGACCTATATTTTCGATATTAGGGGTGATACCAACTGCAGAGAGAACAATTTCTGCCTGAATGAACTCTTCTCCTTTTTTTGTTTTCACTTTTACATTGCACAACTCACCGCTTGTATCCACTGCTTCTACTGAACTCTCGAGCATGATATCAATACCTGCTTTTTTAAATGAACGTGCTAATTGTTTACTCACCTCTTCATCTTCAACAGGGACTACATTCGGCATGAATTCGACAATGGTAACCTTTGTTCCCAGTGAATGATAGAAATAAGCAAACTCGCAACCGATTGCACCACTGCCAACCACGATCATACTCTTAGGTTGAAATGGTAACACCATGGCTTCGCGATAACCTATAATACGTTTACCATCTTGTTTTAAGTTAGGCAGTTCACGACTTCGTGCACCGGTGGCAAGTATGATGTGTTTGGCTTCTAATGTTTGTACTGAACCATCTGCAGCGGCTACTTCCACTTTCTTTCCGGGTTTTATTTTACCCCAACCCTGTATCACTTCTATTTTATTTTTCTTGCAGAGAAACTGCACTCCTTTGCTCATAGCACCTGCCACATCACGGCTGCGTTGTATGATGCCTCCGAAGTTTGCTTTAAATCCATTTACATCAATACCATATTCAGCAGCATGTTGCATGTATTCAAAAACCTGTGCACTTTTCAATAATGCTTTGGTAGGAATGCATCCCCAGTTCAAACAAATTCCACCAAGTTCAGCAGCTTCCACCACTCCCACTTTCATTCCTAATTGAGAAGCACGTATTGCAGCCACATATCCACCGGGACCGCTGCCAATTACTATCAGATCATAACTCATAAATGAAATTATTTAGAGGGCACGAAGGTAATTTATTTTGTCAACGCAATTTATCAGTCCATTCAAAGTGCAAATACTTTTAATTGTACAGGATTGGCAATAAAAATTATTAACGAAGCTTATTGGTTTCTCTCAGACATTTTTATTTAAAAGAAGAGAAGAGAAAAATAAATTTAAGCAAAAATATTTTCGTGGATTGTATGCTATTCCTTAGTAATCTTTATAACCTGTTTACCGGAAAGAGTGCTAATTTGTATCAGATAAATACCGTTTTGCAATGATGATAAATCCAGTTTAAATTCCTGGCTTCCTATAACTGCATCAAACTCTTTTTTAATCAGGTCTCTTCCAATTATATCCGTAATTATCATGTTCACATTTTGCATCTCCATTGACTCAAGTCTCACCGTTATTTCATCACTGGCAGGATTGGGGAATACAATCAAGTTTGAAATCTGGTTATCATTTTCTGAAAGTCGTGGTGTACATGGAACTAAAGATTTAGATTTTACACTTCCGGTGCCACAAGCATTTACGCCAGCCACTTTCAATTTGGAAGAAGAAGTTACAGTACCATAATTTACAGTAATGGAAGTGGATGCTGTTGTTAGTACGTTAGTGGATGAAACGATACCATTTTCAACAATATGAGAACCATTTGGACCTGTCCATGTGTACTTAATTGCTCCCATAACCGGAGCAATTGAATATGCATTTCCGGTGCTGCCTGAACAAACTGTGGTAGGCCCGTTAATAGTTACTGGGGTAGCAGGAGTTGCTTTTACACTCAAGGTACGAATTGCACTTGTGCCACAACTGTTAATTGCACTCACACCAATAGTACCTGTGAAATTTGATGATGAAAAATTAATTGTTATCTGGTTGCTTCCCTGACCACCAGCCAAAGTTGCACCTGCGGGTATTGTCCAGTTATAAGTTATACCTGCAACATTTGTAACAGCGTACTTAATATTTCCTGCACCGCATAAGCCGGCTGTTGGACCTGTAATGGTGCTTGGTTTAGCTGCAATAGCTCCACGTTGTATCATCATACTTTGAGATACAGAACCACATTGATTTGATTTTGTTATGGAAATGGAACCACCATTGAAACTACTATTATAAGTAACATTTACAGATGGAGTACCCTGACCACTATTAATAACAGCTCCGGTGGGAACTGTCCAGAGATAGCTGACTCCGTTTTCAGGTGCAACAGAATAAGTGCGTGTATTTCCAGTACAAACTTTTGCTGCTCCGCCTGATGTAGTTATCACTGAATCATATTCTGGAGCTTGCAGATCAGACTCAGGCATATAATCATACTTTGTAGCAGTGCATCCTGAAACATTAGTAATTTTAACACTCTCAGAAATATGGTTAGTAGTTATGAATTGCGAAAAAATATTATAATAACCCGCTTGATCCATCCATACGTAAGTATTATTACCGGCAGCAGTATCATTCATATTCACTGCTTTCATTTGTACCTTATCACAAAGATCCTGCACCCATTGAATCTGAGGCTGAACTCCTGTTATAAGAGAATCTATCACGATAAAAGCAGTATCTGTACAACCGGTATTATTTTGAGTAAATACTGCCATGTATTCTCCCTGATCTGAATTATAATAAGGGATAATGTACAGCTGGTTTTGATAAATAAATGCAGCGGAAGACATGGAAGCACCCATACGATAATAAGACATAGTTCCATTCATGCCATTAAACAGAAGCGGATCTATTAAAGCTCCTCCTTCGCCTTCACATGGTGAATCATAGAAATCATCAAGCCTGTTAATTGCATTAACATTACACGGAGCTTGTGCTTTTATATCCGAATAAAAAATATTAGCTGTCAATATCAAAATCAGCGTAACAAGAAATTTTTTAATTTTTAGGTTTGAGTAAAAGTGGAGCATTTTTAAATAAGGTATTTTTTTAATAATTAACTATAAGTAAATTTATTAAATTGATTTAAATGGTGAGAGGGCGATTAAACCGTGCTTTCGACTACGATTTAACAGAGTGTTATATGTTTCCAATTAACATGTAACAAATGTAAAACTTAATAATTTATCCTGCAAAACTATTTTGTTTTTAAAAAATAATTATAAAATACCGGTTTTGAGTTGCCTTCAATTAATCTTTTATTTTTGAAAAGTATTCCAATATAATTTATGCTTACTCACGATCTTGGCCGAAAAGAATTTGGCAATCCAGCAAACCTTGGCAAACTGCTAACACGCGAAGAAGCAGATGAAATACTGAATGACTGGGTTAAGAATGACAGGCTGAAACTCCACATGCAACAGGTCGCAAAACTCATGTTGAGCTGGGCACGGGAAGTGGAACATCTACCGGAAACGGAGCAGTTAAAGTGGGAGCTGGCTGGACTGTTACATGATGCTGACTGGGATCAATGGCCTGATGAACATTGCAAAAAAATAATAGAAGAACTGGAACGGAGGAATATTGATCCGGAATTAATTCATGCAATTGCTTCGCATGGTCCTCGTTTTTTTGGAGTGGAGCCAGTTAC
>JANLUX010000142.1:0-1884 GCA_031363705.1 Bacteroidota bacterium | reverse complement strand
GCAAGAGCAACATCCACCACATCAACACCTGCTTCAATTGCTTTCAGGTAAGTTGCAGACTGAATAGATGAAGTATCATGCGTGTGCAAATGAATTGGGATATCAATCACTTTTTTTAATTCAGTGATCAACAATTCTGCTGAGTAGGGTTTTAACAAGCCAGCCATATCTTTTATGCAAAGAATATGTGCACCCATATTTTCTAATTCTTTTGCAAGGTCGAGGTAATATTGAAGCGTATATTTCTTTTTACTCTTATCTAAAATATCTCCGGTGTAACTGATGCATGCTTCTGCAATTCCTCCTGTTGAATTTCGCACCGCATCAATGCTCACTTTCATACTCTTAGTCCAGTTGAGTGAATCGAAAATGCGAAACACATCCACACCATTTTTCCAACTCTCTTCAATAAATTTTTCTACCAGATTATTTGGATACGCGGTATAACCAATTGCGTTGTTACCACGAATCAACATCTGCAATAAAATATTCGGGATGGCTTCACGCAACTGCTGCAAGCGCTTCCACGGACTCTCATGTAAAAACCGTAAAGCCACATCAAACGTTGCTCCACCCCAAACTTCCATGCTGAACATTTGCGGATGTTGTAATGCAAATGAATGTGCAACACGCATTAAGTCAACAGTACGAACACGGGTTGCCAATAAACTCTGGTGAGCATCTCGAAAAGTACAATCGGTAAACTGAACTTGTTTTTGTTCTTTCAGCCATTTGGAAAATTTTTCAGGACCAAGTTCAGTGAGTTTTTGTTTTGTTCCTGATTGGAGAGATTGCTTCTCCCGATAATTTCGGGATCGCAATGACGAGTGATTTGGAATTCGTGGTTGGCTGAAAACTTTTGATGAATCAATTATTGTCACGTCAGGATTTCCGTTCACCAAAACATCAGCGAGATAATTTAAAACCTTGGTTCCACTGTCTTGTTTTATTTTAAAATGAAACAGTTCAGGATATTGCTCAATAAATTTTACGGTTGCTCCACCTTCACGGAAAACCGGATGTGTGATTACATTTTCCAAAAATGGAATATTTGTTTTTACACCACGAATGCGAAACTCTGTCAACGTGCGATACATGCGTTTGCTTGCACCGCTCAATGTGCGACCTTGTGCAGTCACTTTTGCCAACATCGAATCAAAGAATGGAGACACTTTTACTCCTTGATAACTACTTCCTTCATCAATACGAATTCCATAACCACCTGCATTGCGATAAGCGATGAGTGTTCCATAATCCGGTTTGAAATTATTGGAAGGGTCTTCGGTTGTTATGCGACATTGAATAGCAACTCCTCGACATTGCACTGCATCCTGATTTTTAATTTCAATTTTTGGTGAATCCAAACGCTCGCCATCAGCAATTAAAATTTGGTTGCGTACAATATCAATTCCGGTGATTTGTTCAGTAACCGTATGTTCAACCTGTATGCGAGGATTTACTTCAATGACAAAAATATTTTCTTTTTCATCCGTTAAAAATTCAACAGTACCAGCATTGTTATAACCAACATGCTTTGCAATTTTTAAAGCATACTCATATAATTTATTACGTGTAGTTTGTTTCAACCAAGGAGCAGGAGCAATCTCTACAACTTTTTGAAATCTTCGTTGTACCGAACAATCACGCTCAAACAAATGAACAATATTGCCATGTTGATCACCGAGTATTTGTACTTCGATGTGTTTTGGATTATCCAAAAATTTCTCTATGAAAATAGTATCATCACCAAAAGCATTCCCTGCTTCGCGTTTTGCTTCGTTAAATTCTTTTTCTAATTCTTCAATTTTTCTAATCACACGCATACCACGACCACCACCACCTGCACTTGCTTTAAAAATTATTGGCAAACCAATTCGCTTAGCT
>JANLUX010000409.1:0-1733 GCA_031363705.1 Bacteroidota bacterium | reverse complement strand
CCCAAGCCACTATACCCTCGACTGTGGCGATTCATGAGAAATGTGGGAATCGTCTACATCTCAGGATTTGTCGATGTGTTATTACTTAATGTTGCGATTGACTCACAGCTTCCAGAATACATTTGATTTCTACAATTTACAATTTATTAGGTTGATTCCAGATCAACGAGACAGAATGCGGGTCCAAGGTTCTAAATTCAAGTTGTTCCAAAATACTGGAGATGTCCTAATGAAAATTGTAAACATCAAACAATTATCAAAATCACAACACATTGAGCTACTCAAGATATTAAAAACACGTTTTGAAAAAAACATAAGTTATCATAAAGGTATTGAATGGACTAAAGTGGAAGCTAAGCTGCAAGCTGACAATGGTAATATCTGGTCGCTTAATGAAATGGAAATAACAGGCGGTGAACCCGATGTGGTTGGTTATGATAAAAAAACTGATGAATATATTTTTTATGATTGCTCCGCGGAAAGCCCTGGTGGGCGTAGAAGTCTTTGTTATGATCGCGAAGCACTAGCATCACGTAAGGAAAACAAACCTAAAAACAGCGCTATGGATCTGGCAACATACATAGGTATTGAAATTTTATCGGAAGAAGAATATCGCGCTTTACAAAAACTTGGAAAGTTTGATACTAAAACTTCAAGTTGGATAAAAACACCTTCAGAAATCAGAAAACTCGGTGGTGCACTTTTTTGCGATTGCCGTTACAATCATGTTTTCCTTTATCACAATGGTGCAGAATCTTACTATGCAGCAAGAGGTTTCCGTGGTTCTTTAAGAGTTTAATTTTTACCAGGATTTAACTTTAGAATTCATAATCCATTTTACAATATGTATGATCTCCCGTATCACAAAGAGAAAAACGAACAAGTAGTTAACGACTTTATTTCACAGTATCCCTTTGCTTTTTTAGCAGGAAGTGATGCAGAACATAAACCTGTTGCTACTCAGGTTCCTGTTTTTATTGAAGAGAAGGATGGTAAAAAAATATTAAGAGGGCACATCATGAAAAACACAGATCATCATAAAGCTTTTTTGCAAAATGAAAATGTGCTTGTGATTTTCACCGGTCGTCATACTTATGTAAGCGGCACCTGGTATAGCAATCCTCATACACCTTCCACTTGGAACTATATGAGTGTACATGCTAAAGGTATTATTCGTTTCCTGGATGACAATGCGTTGATTGATGTACTCCGGATGACAACCTTGCATTTTGAAAAACAGAATCAACATTCAGCCACCATATATGATAATCTTCCAGTAGATTATACAAAGAGATTAATGAAGGCAATAGTTGCTTTTGAAATTGAAGTGAAAGAGATGGACACTGTTTTTAAATTAAGCCAGGACAGGGATGAACAAAGTTATCATAACATAATCGGGAAACTCAGAGAACAAGGAGAGGATGGAAAGATAATTGCTTCTGAAATGGAAAAAAGAACCAAAGAATTATTTCCTGATATTAATGAAGGATAATTACAAGTCAGGGCTAAGGGGTTGTTAAAATAACATTGGTAAAAAAATAATTAATGAACAAAGACATTCAAGCATACAATGATTGTCAAACAACCGTTGATTGTGAAATCTGTAATCAGCTTTCCTTCGAAATCAACCGTAATTTACCCGATGATGGAAATCCAATTGTTGTATATAGTAAATTAAAAAATTCAGTGCTGTTATTATTTTGGAGCGGCCAGTCTTTTGATGAAGGAGGATT
>JANLUX010000395.1:0-5772 GCA_031363705.1 Bacteroidota bacterium | reverse complement strand
GATCCTTTTTCATGACCAAACAACTCGCTGCCTGCAAGCTCTTTTGAAATTGCACCGCAATCCATTGGAATGAATGGCTGCTTGGCACGTTTGCTTTTTTTATGAATGGTTTGTGCAATGGCTTCTTTACCCGCACCGCTTTCACCATAAATAATTACACTATAATTAGTGGGAGCTACCAGATCAATCTGGCGGATGAGTTCGCGCGAAACAGCACTCTTTCCATAAATATATTCATTCTTGCCTGAGCTTACTTTAGGTCTAGCCTGTTCTACCTGCTCAGTAGTATTATCATCCTGTGGCTTGTCATCTACCATGCGAATAACATCTGCTTTATTTTCTATCGCTCGTTTAATGAGTTGTAAAGTTTCATCTGGTAGCAATGGCTTGGCGAGATAATCAAAGGCTCCCAGTTTCATCACGTTAACGGCAGTGCGTATGTCGCTGTAACCGGTCATTATGATAAAAGGAACGGTGGGCTCTACTTCTTTAATCTTTTTAAGCACCTCTATGCCATCCATATCACCTAACCGGTAATCGCATAATACCAGGTCAGCAGGATTTGCCGTAAAGGCAGCAATACCCTTGGTTCCATTTGGAGTTAACTCCACTTCGTAACCGTTTTTATTCAGGAATTTTTTTAATAGAAGACTCATATCCATGTCGTCTTCTATTATCAGTAGTTTAGTCATATCCGGGGGGGGCTATAATTATTTTTTTCTTTTGCAAATATACAACCAATAGGAGGGGTGTGGAATAATCTACTCACTCAAAAACACTTCAAAAGAATGAGAAATGCTGATCAACCATTGAAAATAAAATTGTGGAATAAAAACAATAAAAAACCTGTTTGGGGAATGTGATCCTCAAAAAAACAATGATACCACTATGGCATAGTTGTTTTAATGCATATCACATATCAAAATTTCTCATAGAGGGGGCCGAAAGGCTGAGAAATGGTTTTTCAAATTACGAGTGGCTATGCTAAAACATAACCACTCGTTTTTCTTTTTATGGGGAGTGATAAAGCCATTGTTCAGCGCGAAGCATTCCTCTTAATTCTTCTATCTACACTACGAACAATTCTACAACCCTTACCATCAATTATAGCAGCACATTGAACGATTCCATCAGTCTTACGATTAATTCGACCACTCTTTATATCAATTCTATCACCACATCGAACGATTCTATCAGTTTTACGATCAATTCTATCAATTCTGCGATAAGGAAATGGAGAATTTCGATTAAGAAATAGATAAACCCGATAAGGATTTGGCAAATATTGGTGAAGAAATGAAGAAATTCGATCAGGAAATCAGGTAATCGTACTGCGCCACGAAGTAATTTGGTGAAGAAATGAAAAAAATGGATAAAGAAAACCCTTATTCCGACAAAGAAATAACCTCAACTGATAACGCCATAAACCATCTTGATTAATTAATCCCTTTAAATTATAAACATAACTATATTATTTATCAATTAATTAAATAAATTTGAGTTTCTTCAATATTTTCTGTTGATGGTGGCTCAAAACCTAAATCAACAGAACATGTATGCAAATAATTTTAGCTGGATGATTATAGATTAACAGTGCGCTCACCAGGGTATTTGGACACTCTTCTGTAGCGAAAAGTTACCTCACAGCTTACTATTAGGGTGCCGTAAAATCAAAGCTTGAATTGTCTCCAAACGTCACTGGCAACTAGCTCCAGGTTTCAATAGAATTTCGGTGAATAAGCACTATATAATAAGAGCTGTTAATAAGCGAACCCGGCAACTGCACCAATGCATTGCCATTGGTTAACAATATGGCTTGCTTTGAAGTTACTAAATTATAAGGTGAAGCAGCTTGATGCAGCGCCACTGTAATGGTGTCGCAATAGTTGGCAGGAAATAAAACAGGATCACTATTATTAAGCACTGCCTGCATAGTGCCTGTGCCTTGAATATAAAACCCTTCGATAAAAGCTTTCAGGTTTAATAGCTTTAATAAAATGTAAGGCTGCTGAAACCCTTGTGTTAGCATCGTGTTTCCACTTTGCAGGGTGGTGTTAAAGGTTTCTCCCATTGTCCAGGAAAGGGAGTTGCCTCCACCGGTGAAATAGCCACCGGCAGAAGGAGTAACTTTTGGGCTGAGTGTTTGAGAAAAGGAATTGGCAATTGGCAAGATGCAATTGGCAATTATCAAGATAAGTGTGATGTTTTTTTTCATGATCGTAGTTACGTTTAATGATTGTTGATTCCATTTCCTTTTTAATGGATAAGTGAAAGTGCCTCATGATGGCAACGACTGATGAGGAAGATGATATCTCGTTGCATTTTTTTTATCTATACTCGTATTTTGCAGTGGTTTGTGGAAGGAAACACCATCCACACGTGTAAAAAGAGTTGTTTTTGATTCGTCCTATTAATACAGGATGCCAATGTTCTGAAGCCTTGCTTCAAGCTCATTGAGGCGTTCGCGAAGATTATTGATAACTGCAGCTTCACCGGAATCATAGGTTCCATCCACCGTAGTGCTAACAGGAATGGTGAGTGCTGACTCACGATAGAATTTAATCACCTCACCATTTCCGTTCATGATGTGAAGCACGGAGACGCCTGTTAAATCACCGGAATAAACCTGTATGCCACCGTTAGTTCCTGTGGTGCTGCCGGGAACAGAGGCAGGAGCAGATCCGGTCTGAATTGCCAATACATTGCTGCCGTTAGTGCCAATCATATCGTTTGAAGATAAAGCTCCCACCACAACATTTCCATTGAGCACAGCAGCCATGTTCGATTCATGATTGCCTTGACCGGTGACCGCTGAAATATATAAGCCGATATCTTTTGATAACCCGTTGCTGCTCCATGCGCCTGTGTTCGCAACCTCAAGTCCTATCCGGTTATCTGCTATAGCACCTGCTGCAGTAGTTTGATTGGTAATCCGGGCTACAGGGGAAGCTGATATTGAAGGAATTCCATTGTTATTTAACCTGAAGTTTCCATTCACCACAAGCGCTTCAGTTGGTGTGGCTACACCGATACCTACTTTAGCATCCGTAGGATTATAAGTAATCCTGTTGGTGCCGGCATTGGTCCATGCTATACCTGTAAGAGAAACCCATGCATTGGATGTCCTTCCTTCAAAATCAGTTCCTGTAAAGCGTATAGTTCCATTGTTAGTGTTAGTGGTGGTTCCGATTTTAATGGCTCCGGCAATGTCAATTTTTTCTAAAGGAGTAATGGTTCCTAAACCAAGCCTGGCATCTTCCGTTATAATTGCTTTGAAAGGTACAGCTATACTATTGTCTCCATGAAAAAGAATATTACCTCCCAGTCGTTGAAGATTCAGTTCGGAAGCTGATAAAGCTAAACCGGTGGTACTGTACGAACCTGTTCTTGCCTGTATTCCCCTGTAATCTGCAACTATATTATCTGTTATCGGTCCGAGAACCATAATTCCTGTTCCCTCTATCAAATCTATAGCTGTTTGAGGTGAAGCAATGTCTCTTGAAACATGCAGTTTCGCATCGGGAAGTGTTTCACCAATGCCCATGTTGCCATTATCCTTAATAATTACTTTGGAAGCAGAGGTGGCAGCATCACCATGAATTAAAATATCTCCGCCAAGCGGCTGTAAATTAAAGGATGACCAGGATGACCCTTCCACACCGCCAGGGAGCGGTGCCATACGCACCTGTAATGAATGTGAATCCATCGCTATATTAAGTGAATCAGTACCATTATTAACGGTTGACCCGATTACAACAATACCCGAACCGCTGGATAACGAAACATTGCTCAGAGGATTACTGTTAGAACGCAAATGAGGAGTACTGTTAGAACGGTTTACATGTAATGTTACATCGGGAAGTGTTACATTAATACCCACATTGCCTCCTGGCAGAATAGTAAACTTTTCAAGCCCGGTAAGCCCGGTTGTTGGTATTCCATCTGAAAATTTTATAGTTAAAGCACCATTCCTGCCACTTCCCGTATTATCATTAACCTGACCGATGTTCCAACCTTGATTGGATAATGTTGCCATGTTAAGGATTTTCAATCCTGCAAAGCCATTGGGTACACTGTCACTGATCTCCAGCTTTGCTGTGGGATTAGTAGTTCCGATTCCTATATTACCGGTGTTGTCCTGGATAAATAACCTGCTTATAGGCGTACTTGATGATGCATCATCAATACTGAATCCGGAAGGAGAACTTGCGGGAGTATTTTTTATACGGAGTTTCAACTTCTGTGAACCGCTACTACTTGTAAGGCTAATGAGTGTTTCATCCGCATCTGCTTTAATACCTAACGGTGCTTCAGGCGTGGTAATGCCAATACCAAAACGTTTGACTCCCGGTGTGGGTTCGTAAATATAAACTCCATCCTCTGTCTGGTGGATATAGGAATCTAAAAGATCACCAAAATCCGACTGTAATTCTTCAACGGCATTCTGCACATTTGTGGAAGAAATTGTTGAGGTGGCAGTGAAAGCAACATCAGAGGCAACAACAGGAGCTTCGGAATTATCCACCTTCATCCAGGCAGTGCCATTGAAAACTGCCCAATCACCCACACCCCAATCATTAATTCCATCGAGCGTTGTATTATTTTGAAGAGTGACATTATCAGAAACCGCCACTCTAAAGCACCAGCTTTTTTTACCTACACCGCTTGCAAGCGGAGGTGTATTTGTTATTGCATTCCAATCTGAAACGTACTCGATAGCATTGGAGGTTCCTGCCGTTTGAGCATACAAGGCATAAGGCACACTCATCATCCGGGTAGTGCCCATATCCACATAAGTGCCGCTATTGTTTGCATCCATTTCTACTTTTAAAAAGATACTGTCGTTGCTCCAGTCAATGGTGCTGAAGTTTCCGGTGTCAACCGTGCCTCGCCCTATTATGGCAGTAAACAGACCAAGTTCATTCGTTGTTATGGTGTGTGTTTCACGGTAAACTATAACATTGGAAGCATTAACAAAACTAACGCTAATGTTCACTCGTACTAAGATGCTTTGATTGGCGATCAGATTGCCGCTTGTATCACGCAGTACTGCCTGGTAGGGGATGCCTTGCGGGGCTTGCGCTTTGGCGGATTGAAGAATGAAGAATGAAGATTGAAGAATTAAGAGGAGTGTGATGATTTTTTTCATGATGAGTTTGGATTAATATTTATAGCATAAATAATTTGACCTAATTGATATTATTAAAACAAAAGACCTGTAAAGAGCGGTTTACTCTTATGTAATTAAACTAAAGTCCTCGTAATAAATCATTGCTTGAGGGCAGAGCCGGGTCGGTTAAAAATTTAGCTAACCAGGTTATAAGAACAAATGTATGATAATAAATGAGCGGAACAACATTTCTCAGGGTTTTACAAATTCAATGCTGCTTCGGGAAAAGATATAGCCCTGCATTTCAAATCGGATAGTGGTTTAAACAGCATCAAGCTTTCTATGGAAAAGCGGAAATCATTTTTCCTGGTTTATAAAGAAGCATTGAACAATGCTTATAAATATTCCGGTGCAAAAAATGTGAAGGTTGAATTCTCCAAAACCAATCATCAATTAAAACTAATTGTTGAAGATGACGGTGTAGGATTCAACATAAATGAAGACCGTTTAATAACAGGTGGCAACGGATTGAAAAACATGAGCACAAGAGCCGCTGAACTGAACGGCAACATATTAATTACATCTGAAACAGGACAAGGAACTAAGGTTAGCCTTACCGTAAATTTGAAATAACGAGCACTCGGAAAAATCCTGAAAGGATT